>WHSP01000300.1 GCA_009380025.1 Gemmatimonas sp.
TGCGGAGAGCCCCTTGGGATCGCTCGCAGCAGCAGCGTGTGGAAAACTCGGCCGCCCGCGCCCGGATTTCACAGGCGCACCTCGCGCTGGGGGGTCACGATCGGACGCCGCCAGGGGTGATCCGCTGCCGGCCGGTGCGGTTTCCCGGGCGGCTTCGGCTCCGCGGGCATGGTCGCGGGCTCCGGCTTCTTGGCGCGCGGCGCTGCGGGGGCCCAGCGACACTCGTGCTCGCCGTGAAGCCGACTGACGTGGATCACCCGGAGCTCCCCGTCCTGCGTCTCCCGGACGATCACCTTCGAGCCCGCCGGAACCCGGCCCCGCGCCGCACGATCGAGCTGCAGTCCTTGCTTGCCAAACTGCACGACGAAGTCCTTGCTGACCTTCCGTGTGTGTTCGAGGCAAAACACGTCCTCGTCGCGCAGGTTGGGATTGCGCGGCAGGTGGTAGTCGACTTCGCTGGCCGGCGCCACGGCGTAGCGCGCGTTGTAGGCCGGTAGATAGACCGTCTCCACATAGGCGTTCGCCGCCGCATCGTCCGCGATGTCCAGCAGCCGCATCTTCTTGATCAGCCGATCCTGCTGCGTGCCGTTGTTCCGTTCCACGCGCCCCTTCGCTTGCGGGCTCGAGGCCGCAATGATCTCAATCCCCAGCTTCTCGCACATCCGCCCGAACTGCGTGTGCCCCGCTTCCCCCACCACTTCCTCCGCCGACGTCGGCGCTCGCTTGTACACGTTCTTCCAATCGGTGTAGAGAGCCCGCGGCACCCCATATTTCTCGATCCAGGCGCGCAGGACGCCCACCGCCGCCCAGATCGTCTCCTGCTCCCCAAAGCGCAGCCACGTCGTGCCGCTCGCATCATCGACCATGTTCATCACACAGCTCCGCTGGCCCTCGCGCTCGCCTCGTCCTTCGAACCAGTCGTGAAAGCTCCCGTCCAGCTGCACCAGCTCTCCAAAGTGCGCCCGCCTCTCCCGACGCTTCGGCTTCGGCCTCGAGCGCCGAACCCGACTCCACAGCCCCGCCTCGCTCATCCACTCCCGCAGCGTCGAGATCGGCACCTTCAGCTCATGATCCTCCCCCAGGTGCTCCGCCACCAGCGTGGGGCCGAACCGCTGCCCCGCTCCCCGCTTCGGCTTTCCTCCGTAGTGCTCGCCTATGATCTCCAGGACTCGCTCCCGCTCGGCCGCCGCACGCGCGCGGTTCGAGATGCGTCCCACGCTCCGATGCACCAGCCCCGCCGGCCCTTCCGTCCGAAATCGCGGGTACATCCGCTTCGCCTGCCGATACGACATCTTCAGCAGCGCTGCCCCTTCCTTCAGCGTGAGTTCGCCCCGCTCCACCCGCGCCAAGACCGCCCCTCGCTCGAATTCCTTCCGACTCATCGCTGTCCGCTCCATTCCGTCCTCCGTCTCAGGGAACGGAGAACTTAGGAGGGGACATTTCTATCCGTCGCTCAAGGGGACATTATCATCCGTGGTCAACAG
>WHSP01000301.1 GCA_009380025.1 Gemmatimonas sp.
GTGACGAGGGGGGTTGAAGGTCAGTGAATTCACGCCGCGAGCGCCGGGAGTTGTTGGACCAGGGACGAGCCGCGTTGCCGCAGCGCCTCTACGTAAAGTGCTTCGTCATAAGGAATTTGGTCTTGCCAGCATCGCCACAGGATGCGAATCCATTTGAAGGCCAGCGCGCGCACTGCCGCGTGGTGTCCCTTGCCGCGACTACGCATCTGATCGTAGTACGCCCGTGCCCAGACCGATTGGCGGATCGAGTGCCCGGCGAACTCGTGAAAGGTCTGGCGGACGAACTTCGGCGCGGCCCAGCGGCGATGGACCCAGCGGCTCTTTCCGCTCGCCTCGGTGACGGGTGCGATCCCGCTGTACTGCTGCAGGTTCGCCGCAGCCGGGTACCGGGAGCGGTCGGCTCCAAAGGCCGCGAGCAGACGCGGAGCCATGACGGCGCCGCTGCCGGGCAGGCCGTCAAAAAGGTGCGAGTCGGGGTGCTCGGCGAAGAGTTCTTGAATCCGCGTGTCATACGCCTTGATGCCTTTGGCCAGCGGCCTCAGCTGTTCGGCCAGCAACTGCACGGTCATCGCAGAAGGCTCCACGATCGCCGGATCGGTGAGCAGAGGCACGGCCGTGCGAATCTGCTGGATGCGTCGCTGGATTGTCTCGACACTCCGGCAGTGATGCGTGGTGTAGAAGCGACGCAGCGTCTCGCTGCGGGCACGCTGAACGGCTTGGAGTGTGGGCCATCGTCGCAGAAAATCACTGGCCATCGCCGAGCTCAGGTCCTGTCCGGCCCACTCAAGCGCTTGCGGGAAGTAGCCCTTCAGCTCGGCGTTGAGCCGCTGGATGAAGCGCGTGCGCTGGTCAACCGCCTTGCGACGCGCCTCGACGAAGCGAGCCAGGGCGCGCGTCTTCGGATCCTCCGGTTTCCAGGCATGCAGCCGATCCCCATGCTTCTCCAGCAGCTCCAGCAACAGCGCAGCATCGCTGGGATCACTCTTGGCCCCGCTCGTGGCAAACGCTTTCCGGAACTGATCCAGCGTGCTGGGATTGATCGGATACAGCACCAGAAAATCGTGCTCGAGCAGCGCGTGAATCAGGGCGCCTTTGGACTGCTCCAGGCAGACCCCGACCGACTGGCCCCGAAAGCGGCCGCGCAACGCAGCGATCCATTCGCTCAGCGCCTCCGGCGTCGCTTGGATGCGTTTCTGCTCGATCCGATCGCTGCCCGCCGCATGCAAGGCCACGTCGTGGTGTTGATCCGCCCAATCGATTCCGATCCAGGCAGCGAACTCCGGCTTCGGGAGAATCGGGGAAGACATCGGTTCTACCTCCATGGCTCGAAGCGGCGAAGGACGGCTCGTAACTCACGCATGACCCTGGCTCAGCGAAGTCCCTATCGTCGAGACCTGAGGTGCGGTCCTCATCTTGAGTATTCGTTCCGAACCGGGGTGCGCCCGTCCCGCTCGAAGGCCCGCGAA
>WHSP01000302.1 GCA_009380025.1 Gemmatimonas sp.
CCAGGTACCTCCTGCTCGAAACCTTGCTCGGAGTAGGTGGCGAGTTGGTGAATACATCAAGGGGTCACGCCGGCCACGTCCGAATCGCAGTCCCCGCGTCGGCTTTGGTCGTGGTATTCACTCCCCTTCATGGGCGGAGCACCATAGGCACTCTCGAATGGCTGCGGGCACGAGGGCGCTCGGTGGCGGTGATTATGATCGACACGAGGGACTTGCTGGGGAAACCGACCTCGCCAGCCGATGTCCTCGCGCGTCGACTCTGGTCCATGGAGATCGACCAGCGAAAGCGGGACCTGACGGATCTCGGAATCCCAGTCGTCACGGTCGGGGACGATGGTCCCATCGGGCCGGTGATCTCGGCTCTTCGACGTGCCCGCAAAACTCCAGCGGTCCGGAGAGGGTGATGAAGGGCCGACCGGGCACTGCATTCACGGCGGCCTCGGTGGCCGTCTTCGCCATCGTGAACGCCGCCGCAATCGCGTTGGGTCCGTCAGAGCCCCGGGCCATCTTGCTGCTCTGTGGGCTGGCCGCAGTTGGGTTTGCCATGCAGAGCGCCAGTTGGAACCGCCCGGCTCTCACGTCGGCCCTGGTGTTCAGTTTGCCGCCCGTAGTCGGACTCATTGCCGGGGACCCGCCGATCTGGCTTCTCGGGCTGTTGGGAACCGCCCTACTCATCGCCGCCGAGCTGAACGCCTTGAGCTGGGCGCTCCGTAGTGGAGGGCCGATCGACGCGCGCCGCGGCTTGCAGCACGTCGGCCAGCTCGGCGTGATGGGTCTCGCCGGCTCGCTCGGCGTCGGGCTTGTCGGGCTGGCTCCGTCTCTCGGCGGCACTACGGGCGTTGTGGTGGGCGCTAGCGCTCTCGCAGCACTGGGTTGGGTTCTGTTCGGCCGCAACTGACGCCCTACCAAAGCCCTCCACCCACCCGGCCGCGCTGATGCCGTCGAGACGGGACACGGCCGTTCCTCGGGTATAAGGCTTCGTACGCCCGTTACATCGCGAGCGGTAGCTGGTCGATGGCCGCCAGATCTGAAGCTCAGCAACTCGTCAGGGTCTCCGCGTACGCCGCGTGAGCCCCTGGTCCCCAGCCTCCCTGGCAGGGATCTGCCCGGCATAGTTCTTCCCTTTGCAGGCCCGATCTCGAGGATCAACAGCGGTCGCCACCCTGGCTACCGTCCAATCTCCGGTGATGCCTGATTCGGGTCGGACGCAGGATCCCGTTGAGCTACCGGAAGAGAGCAATGGCGAACTTCGAACGATTGACTGTCAAATCGGCAGAAGCGATTCAACACGCGGCGACAAACGCTCGTCAGAGCGGGAACCCAGCCATCGAGGATCTGCACCTGCTCGACGCCCTCCTCTCGCAGGAGGAGGGGATCGTGGTGCCGATGCTTCAGAAGGTCGGTGCATCGGTTACGCGACTGAG
>WHSP01000303.1 GCA_009380025.1 Gemmatimonas sp.
CCTGGTCGGGCCGGGCGAGCCGGGCGCGCAGGTGGGGCTGGCCGGCGAGCACGATAGAAACGACGAGTCGGCTGTCCATCTCGAAGTTGGTGAGCAGGCGCAGCATGGCCAGGGATTCGGGGCGCAGGTCATGGGCCTCGTCGAGCACGAGGACTGGGCGCAGCCCGTCGGTGCCGACGCTGTGGGCGAAGGCCTCCTGGAGCCGGCGCACGAGGGCGGGGAAGTTGCCGGTGGGGGGTAGGTAGCAGGCGGCGGCGATCTCCCAGCACAGGTCGGGTTGAGACAGGCCGGTGACCTTGATATAGCGGATCTGGAAACGGGCTTCGGGCAGAGCGCCAACCAGGACGCGCAGGGCGACGGTCTTGCCGGTGCCGGCGGGCGCGACGAGCGCGGCACTCGTCCGCTGGCGAACGGCGTTGGCGAGTGCCTCGGCGACCTCGCTCGGGTGGGGGAGGCTGCAGCGCTCGGTGATCGCCAGTTCGCGGGTGAATGGCGTCTTGCGGAAGCCCATCGGGCTGAGGTCCAGGCTCATCACTCTTCCTCCTCTTCCTCCTCGAGATCGTTCAGCTGAGTGGGCTGGGGGTCGTCGCGGAAACCGCCCTCGGCATCGACCAGGGGCAACAGGTCCTGACGATAGGCAAGGGTGGCAGCGGTTAGGGGGACACCCGGCCCAGGACGCTCGGGGGTGGCCCTGGCGCGGCGCTCGGTGGCGTTGGCATGCGGATCGAGTTCAGTCAGCTCGATGCTGCGGCCTTCCTGGATGACCCAGAGCCGGCCATCGAGGACGTGGCGGACGATTTCGACCCCGCGGTTGCTCAAGCCCCGCGGGGCTTCCCAGAGCCGACCGGCCACCTTCAGGACATGATCAGCGGAAACCTTGCGGCCCTCGCGCACGACGAAGCGACGGTACAGATCGCGCTCGTCGTCGGGGAAGCGTAGCGGCCGGCCGGCCTCGAAACGCTGGCGGGGGGTCTCGCCCCCGAGCGTCTCGTGCGGGGTATCGTTGTAGCGGTCCAGGAAATGGCGCAGGCGCAGCGTGAGTGCGCCCGGGTCTGGATCGACGTCGGCGGCCCCGTCGAGCGAACGCAGCACCTGCTCATGCGCCGTGCGGTGAAAACGCTCGATGGCGCCATGCCCCTCCGGATACTTTACTCGCCCGTGGACGAGCCAGGCGCCGAGCCCGCCTTGGATGACGGCCAGCGTGTCGGTGGAGATAAAGCCAGGGCCGTGATCGAGGGTAGAGCAGGTCTGCCAGCCCGTGCTTGCGCACCAGCTCGTAGAGCCCGCCCAGGAAGAGCGCCGCCGATTCCGACGTGCCCACCCGCACCTCCAGCCCGAAGCGGGTGGCGTCGCCAGAGGAAGAAGAGCGCCACCCGGCGCAGGCGTGCCGCGCAGGCGCGAAAATGCTTGCCGTCTG
>WHSP01000304.1 GCA_009380025.1 Gemmatimonas sp.
CCTGGACCCTCCCTGCTTATGCAGCCCGTAGGTCTCACAGATCGTCGAATCGAGATCGATCGTCACGGGATCGTCCTCCTCCGGCCCCGCGCCCGCGGACCACGCGCGTCTGAGCAGCTCGCCGGAGACGACGTCGAGCTGGCGGGAGTGACCGAAGGAAAAGCTGCGCAGGAATGTCCCGAGCGTCGACGGCGCCGCCACCCAGTGCCCGAGCACCCGATGGGTCTCACCGGCGCGCAGGGCGCCGGCGTCGTCGATGCATTCGCCGCCGGCGATCAACGATGCGATCAGCGTCATGGCCTTGTCGCCGACATTGGCTCGTCCCGGCGCACTTCCGAGTTCGACATGGTCATGGAAGAGGTCTCGCAGCCCGAGATGCTGGGCGAGGGTGGCGAGAAGCAGGAGCCCGGCATCGGCAACTGCGTTGTTGTCGTCGAATTGCACCGCGAGCGCGTCAAGACTGTGAGAAGATCGCATCGACAAAGTGCCCTTTCTGACGTGGGGTTGGTCGTTTTGGTAGACACCCATTCTCCCAGGTCAGGGGGCATTTGTCGCGTCTATAGACGCGCGCGTTTCAGCTATTCATCGGTGGATTCGGGCTTAGTTTGACTGCAAGGTACCAAGCGTCGGTAAATCTTTCGATCATGGCTAAGGATTTCTTACAACGCAGGGGTCGGCGGTTCGAACCCGTCACCGCCCACGAAAACGTCTTCACCTTTGAAGGCGCAGGACGTTCACGTTTGACTTTGGCCCCGGGCTCGTGACGCTTGACCAGCTGTCGGCAGCGTCAGGGAGACGATCTAGCGTCGTTGTGGCCGCGCCGGCCCGCCGAGGACTAGCTCGGGCTTCGAACGACGGCGTCGGGTCGAGGACTACGGCGGCCCGTTGGTCGTTGCGCCACCGACGAGATCGCCAAGCGTCTTGCGCCGCCGGCGCCGAGTCCGCGGCGGCAGCCCTGCGGCTCGCCTTCTGACGTCGTCGGCGCAGCGTCGCTCGAACGCGTCAAGCCTTTGGTTACGCACCACGAACAGGCACGCGACGAACAGCGTGATCGGAGTTAGTCCCATGATCCGGCACCAGCCGCGCGCGATGTCGTTGGTGGCGGGGTCCTTGACCGTGGAGAAGGCGCGCTCCGCGCCGGTGCGCCGGGCGTAGGACGACCGGTGTGCCTGGGACGGGTAGTCGTGCTTCTGACGCGTCTTGGCGTTGACCGCGGGAGGGACGGTGACCGTCTCCTGGGTGCAGCACGTCGGCGGGTGCTCGGGCGGGGCGAGGATCTCGGGCCGTGCGTGCGACGCGGTCATCGACTCGGGCCGCAGCGGGCACCGGAGCTTGCCCATGACCGCCGGGCACATGACGCG
>WHSP01000305.1 GCA_009380025.1 Gemmatimonas sp.
CCGCAACCATTCCAGGTAGTCGAGGCAGTCCGCGTCCTTCGAGAACCAGGCGTGGAAGTCGCCGGTGGACCCGGGATAATGCGCGCCGGCACTAGGGTACCCCATGGGACGAAGATAGCGTTCCGTCGGTTAAATGGATACCCCCTAAAGACGGTATACGCCCGGCCTGTCGAGATCGGACACGTCGTCATATTCGGTATCTGCCGTCGCCGACGTGGCAAATGGGAGCTGTCGGTCGGATCCGCAAAAGAAGAACGTGTACACACCTGACGTCGTCGTCTCGACGCCGGGGAACGATTCGGTGAGATAGCGGGCGATTTCGTATTCGTCCATGGGCGCATCGTTCGGAATTGAGGGTCATGCGGAAGTTGCAGAGGACGACCGTAACCACCAGGCCGCCATGGCCGCGAACCGTGGGGTCAGTCCGCCGATCCCTGCGCTGCGCGAGGCCGGCTGCACGATCTGCCTCGGCTCCGACAACAACAATAACGATATGTTCGCCGTCATGAGGGTGGCGATGCTCACGGAGCGTATCCGGCGGCAGGACGAGCATCCCGGGATGTTCCCGCAGCCGGAGGACATCCTTCGGGATGCGGCGCTCGGGGGCGCGCAGGCAGTGCGACTGGGGGATCGGCTGGGGCTCCTCGAAGTCGGGAGGCAGGCAGACATCATCGTCCTCGATACGCAACGGCCTCACCTGGTCCCGGCCGGACGTATCCTCTCCGCGTGGCTGCACAACGGCCAGACCTCCGATGTCGAGTCGGTGCTGGTGGACGGCGAGTTCATCATGCGCGACCGCCGCATCCTGACCGTCGACGAGGAGAGCATCCTGGCCGAGGCGAGCCGCGTCGGGAAGCGGGTATGGGCCGAGGTCGAAGCG
Organism: Gemmatimonas sp.; assembly: GCA_009380025.1. Lineage (GTDB taxonomy): Bacteria > Gemmatimonadota > Gemmatimonadetes > Longimicrobiales > Longimicrobiaceae > WHSP01. The sequence goes on from WHSP01000305.1 coordinate 881, forward strand.
GCCGGACCGGTGGAGCCGCCCGGCCGGACGGGTTGGCGATAGGCACCGTCACCCCTCCCGTAAGGCGTCCATCGGCTGGATCCGGAGGCTGCGCCGCGCCGGACCGAGCGCCGCGAGCAGCCCGACGGTCACCATGACCACCACCACCAGCAGCACGCGGGGTGCTCCGTCGGTAAACAGCCCTCCGGAGGCAAAGTCCAGCCAAACAGCCAAAGCCCCGCCGGCAACGATCCCGACGGCTAGCTGGGTGAGCACACGACTGAAGACGCTTCGGAGCACCTGCCATCGTGCCCCGCCGAGAGCGGTTCGGATGCCGATTTCCCGTTGGCGCTGCGTCACCGCGAGGGACATCATCGCGTACAGGCCGGCTGCCGACAGGAGGAGTACGCTCAGCGTTCCCGCAACGACCGAAATCG
>WHSP01000306.1 GCA_009380025.1 Gemmatimonas sp.
CAGCTCGGTAGGCCCTACCGGCGTTCACCCTGAGGGCCGGGTAACCGGTAAGAGCTCACCCGCGACCTGTACCGCGCCGCCGACGTCGACGCCGCCCGCGAGGCGCTCGAGGTGTTCTACCTGTGGGCGGCCCACTCCGGAGTGGATGAGTGCCGTCGGCTGTCTGGGACGATCCGCCGCTGGGAGGCCGAGGTTCTGGCCTGGCACGTCACGGGTGGTGCCTCGAACGGGCCGACCGAGGCCGTGAATTTGGCCGTGAAGCGCATCAAGCGAGTCGGCCGGGGATTTAGGAACTTCGAGAACTACCGGCTGCGGCTGCTGCTGCACTGCGGCGTCGACTGGCACACTCCCCTTACCGCACGACTCCGGACCCGAGCCCCCCGCTCAGCTGCGTAGACCCGGATTAGCCCTCCCGGCAGGTGCAGGCGTTCGGCCGACAGTCCAAGCAGTGTTGCAGTGATCAGGGCGCCTATAACGCGAACTGTGTTCATTGGTAGTCAGGGGCGCGGTGTCCGCAGAGCGGATCCGTTTCCCGATCCCCCTTTCAATCCGTGCGTGCGGTTTTCCCGCACACGGCTTACCGATGGTCTTCTTGGCATGGTTACGCAGCTCCCGGGTAGCGGACGGTGCCTCGCAGGCGATGCAGGCCATGTGCTTCGAACCACTCGCGAGTCCACGCCTCAGCCCGTCCGGCGTGCAGGTTGCGACCGTAACGCGCGACCAGCAAGCCACGCAGTCGCCCTACGACATACCAGTCGAGCTGGTTGAACTTGCGAGCGGCGTTACCGGTTCTGAAGTAGTTGCCCCAGCCACGCAGGATCGGGTTGATCATCGCGATGATCTCTCCGATGTCCTGATGGCAACGGTTGCGGCCGGTCAACGCTTTGATCTTGGCGCGTGCCCGCTTCATCGCACGCTGCGAGGGCCAGCGGTGCAGGTAGTAACGGCGAATCTGCCGCTGCTCCCACAGCCGACCCGACATGCGCGCTCTGAAGTGACAGCCCAAGAAGTCAAAACCATCCCTGCCTTCCCGCAGGTCAACGATCTTCGTCTTGTCCGCATGCAGCCCCAGCCCCAGACCGGCCAGGGTGTCCCTGACCAGGGCCAGTGCCTGCTCGGCCTGCGCCTTGTTGCGACACATGACGACCCCATCGTCCGCATAACGGACGAACACGCCGTCGATGCCGTCCATGGCGCAGTCGAGCTCATGCAGCACGATGTTGGCCAACAACGGCGAGATCACCCCGCCCTGGGGCGTGCCAGAGACCGTCTCCTGTAACGCCC
>WHSP01000307.1 GCA_009380025.1 Gemmatimonas sp.
ATGGCCAAGGCTAAGTTTGAGCGAACGAAGCCACACGTGAATGTGGGGACGATCGGGCACGTGGATCACGGGAAGACGACCTTGACGGCGGCGATCACGGAGATCCAGTCGTCGAAGGGGTTGGCGGAGTTTGTGGCGTTTGACCGAATAGACAATGCGCCGGAGGAGAGGGCGAGGGGGATCACGATAGCGACGGCGCATGTGGAGTATGAGACGGAGGCACGGCACTACGCGCACGTGGATTGTCCGGGGCACGCGGATTATGTGAAGAACATGATTACGGGTGCGGCGCAGATGGACGGGGCGATTTTGGTGGTAAGTGCGGCGGACGGGCCGATGCCGCAGACGCGGGAGCACATTTTGTTGGCGCGGCAGGTAAACGTGCCGTACATCGTAGTGTTTCTGAACAAGGTAGACATGGTGGACGACCCGGAGTTGTTGGAGTTGGTGGAGTTGGAGGTTCGGGAGTTGTTGTCGGAGTATGACTTTCCGGGGGACGACATTCCGGTGATCCAGGGGAGTGCGTTGAAGGCGTTGGGAAGTGGGGAGCCGGAAGGGGAGTGGGGGCAGAAGATCACGGAGTTGCTGGATGCGATTGACAGCTACATCCCGGTACCGGAGCGGGCGGTGGACAAGCCGTTCTTGATGCCGGTGGAGGATGTGTTTTCGATTACGGGGCGGGGGACGGTTGCGACGGGGCGGATTGAGCGTGGAGTGATCAAGGTGGGGGAGACGGTGCAGTTGGTGGGGATGGGGGTGGAGAAGAGCACGACGGTGACGGGGGTGGAGATGTTCCGGAAGCTGCTGGACGAGGGGCAGGCGGGGGATAACGTGGGGTTGTTGCTGCGGGGGATCGGGAAGGAGGAAGTGGAGCGGGGGATGGTGCTGGCGAAGCCGAACACGATCACGCCGCACACGAAGTTCAAGGCGGAGGTGTACGTGTTGACGAAGGAGGAGGGGGGGCGGCACACGCCGTTTTTCAATGGGTACCGGCCGCAGTTCTACTTTCGGACGACGGATGTGACGGGGACGGCGAATCTGCCGGAAGGGGTGGAGATGGTGATGCCGGGGGACAATGTGCAGATGAGCGTGGAGCTGATCACGCCGATAGCGATGGAGAAGGAGCTGCGATTTGCGATTCGGGAGGGAGGACGGACGGTGGGATCCGGAGTGGTGACGGAGATCATCGAGTAAGGACGGCGGTTACCCGAGACCGGCTCCGGGAACCACTGGCAACGGGGACCTGGTTCCCCATCGCCCGAACATGCA
>WHSP01000308.1 GCA_009380025.1 Gemmatimonas sp.
GGTTGGCATCGGCTCGCAAGTCCGCCAGGGCGCCGCGACGCGCGATGCGAAGGGTGAGGCCGTGATGGGCATTGCCATGCTCCTCAAGGGCGAGAACAGCCGGATCGTCACCCAACGCGTCCGCGAGGAGCTGGCCGAGATCCAGACCTCACTGCCTCCCGGGATCGTGATCAAGCCGTTCTACGATCGCACGACGCTCATCGGCAACACGATCGCCACGGCGAGCCGAAATCTGATTGAGGGCGGTGCGCTCGTCATCGCCGTGTTGTTCCTGTTCCTCCTGCAGGTGCGCGCCGGGCTCATTGTTTCTTCGGCTATCCCGCTGTCGATGCTCGTCGCGATCATTGCCATGAAGTATTCCGGCGTATCGGCCAACCTCATGAGCCTGGGCGCCATCGACTTCGGGCTCGTCGTCGACGGCGCTGTCATCATCGTGGAGAACACGGTCAGGACCTTGGCGTCAGCCCGGCACCAACAGGGGCGCCCGCTGACCGAAGCGGAGCGACTGGCGGTCACGCGTCAGGCCGCCAGCGAAGTCCTCAAGCCGGCGCTCTTCGGCATGGGCATCATCATCGCCGCCTACATTCCGATCCTGACGCTCAGCGGCATCGAGGGAAAGATGTTCCGGCCGATGGCGCTGACCGTGACGTTCGCCCTGCTCGGTGCGCTGGTATTGAGCGTGACCCTCATTCCAGCGCTCGCGGCACTGTTCCTGCGCGATCCCGCCAAGGAGCGCGAGAACAAGTTCGTCACCTTCTTGACCGCACGCTACCGGCCCATGCTGCTTGGGGCCATGCGGCGACGACGCCTGACGGCCGGGTTAGCCCTGGGGTTCGTCGTGTTGTGCGCACTGCTGTTTCCACTCCTCGGCTCGGAGTTCCTGCCCCAGCTCGGGGAAGGGGCGCTCGCCGTCAATCACGTCCGCGCGAAGAGCGTGTCCTTGACGGAGTCCGTGCGCCAAGCCCTCACGATCGAATCCATCCTGAAGCGCATCCCCGAAGTCGACACCACGGTGAGCCGCATTGGGCGTCCGGAGATTGCCACCGATCCGATGGGGCCAGATATGGCGGATACGTACGCCATCCTCAAGCCCGTCTCCGACTGGAGATCCGGCGTGACGCTCGACGCGCTCATGACCGAGGTCGGGGAATCGCTCGAGCAGATTCCCGGCGTGGCCTCATCGATATCGCAGCCTATCCAGTTTCGGATGATGGAGCTCATCGAAGGGGTCGGTGTGCGATCCGACGTCGGCATCAAG
>WHSP01000309.1 GCA_009380025.1 Gemmatimonas sp.
CTCCCTGCGGCGTACGTATGTACGCCTCACTCGCGGCTCGTCGCGCGCCTTGACCCTGCACAATTTTCTATTCGGCCTTCGCTCAGGCCGGTTACTCAACAGCCTTCTAACGTTCGAACGGATAAAGGTGGGACGCGAGATCCTCTTCAACTCCTTCTAGTCGAAAACGCCTCGGAAGGATCCATGAGGTTCGGCGGGATGAGTGATTCGGCTCGGGCCCTGTCGAGCAGCTGATCCACCGCCCCCTCTCCTCCGGGACCCAGATCGACCGAGAACGCATTGACGTAAAGATCAATGTGCCTTCTTGTTATGTCCTCTGACATCTCCTGCGCATTGGCCCGTACGTAGGCTTTCGACCGGGTTGGATCGGCCAATGCGCTCTCGACCGATGCCCGGATGGCCGCCTCGACGGCGTCGGCATGGTTGGCCAGGCTTCGCCTGATCACGATGCAGCCGAGAGGGATTGGCGACCCAGTTTCCTCCTCCCACCACTCCCCGAGATCGAGGCGCTTTCGCAATCCATGGGACGGATACGTGAATCGGGACTCGTGGATGATGAGGCCGGCATCGAATTCGCCTGCGACAACGGCGGGCATGATCCGATCGTAGACCAGTTCGATACCTGGCGGAGCATCAGGGCAGTGGAGCCGAAAGAGTAGGTTCGCTGTCGTGAAACGGCCCGGAATAGCGATTCGCGCGTCGCGCAACGGGACAGTCGCGCGGTCCTCGCGCGAGACGATCAGGGGCCCGCACCCGCGTCCGAGGGCGCCACCGCTACGAAGCAGGAGGTAATCATTCAGCAAGTAGGGTAGCGCACCGAATGAGACCTTAGTCACATCTAGGCGCAGCTCCCGAGCGAGCAGGTTCAGAGTCTCGACATCGTATAGATTGGCATCGAACGCTAATCCGGGTGCCGCGACCAGGTCGTGAACGAGCGCGTGGAAGATGAACGTATCGTTCGGACAGGGCGAGAAGCCGAGGGTCAGTCGGGTCACGATCAAGCGCCTCCCGCGGGTCGTTCGAGGTACGGCCAAGAGTCAACGGCGAGAGCCAGAATCTCCGCGGCGGCCTCGGCACCCTGCGCAATCCGCCAGCGCGAGGTGTCGCGGTCCTCGACAAGATTACTGATTCCGCGGATTTCGGCGAATGGCACTCCGTAGAAGGCGGCAACGTGGGCGTAGGCAGCGCCCTCCATCGTCTCGCAGAGGGC
>WHSP01000030.1 GCA_009380025.1 Gemmatimonas sp.
CAGACCCGTCCCCCCCTCCTCGCGCGACCTCGCGGGATCGGCCCGGTAGAAGCGCTCGAAGATCCTGGACAAGTGCGCAGCCGGGATGCCGCTGCCGGTGTCCTCGACCTCGAGCACGGTACGGCTTCGTGCGGCGGCCCTTGATCCGTCTACACTGCCCCGTCGAGGTTCAGACGAGCCCGGCCTCGTACGCAATGTCACCCGCCCTCTCTGCGGGGTGTATCGAACCGCGTTGCTGATCAGGTTGGAGAGCACCTGACGGATCGCCTCCGCGTCTACCCAGACCCGTTCGTGGACCTCGGCCAGGTCGATCACCAGCTCCACATCCTTCTGCTCCGCGACCTGGGACCGCCAGACTTCCTGGGCCATCCTGTCGATCGGAACCCACGAGGGTTCGATATCCAACCCGCCGCTCTCGATGCGCGACAGATCCAACAGATCGTCGACGATCCGCTGGAGCCTTTCCGCGTTCAATCGGACGATTTCGGCGAAGCGGCCACGCAGCTCGAGGGGGAGATCGGGGTCGAGAAGCGTCTCGCTGTAGCCCCGAATCGCGGTCAGCGGTGTCTTCAGCTCGTGGGAGACGTTCGCGACGAAATCGCGCCGCACGCCTTCCAGGCGACGCAGTTCCGACACGTCGAGGAAGACGAGGACGGCCCCGCCATCGGGAAGAGGGTGCGCCGTCGCGATGAGGGACGTGCCCCCGATCACCAGCTCGCGCGGTGGCACCGTTTCTCCCTCCAACGCAATGTTCACGATGCGGAGGAACTCGGGACGGCGGGAAACCATCTCGGGCGAGAGCAGCCCGGCCTGCGGCATCAGCGCGAAAATTCGCTGCGCTGCCGGATTCGCCCGTCGCAGCGTGCCGTTCGGAGCGACCGCCAGAACGCCCTCCGACATCGAATCGATCAAGGCATGCATTTCCGCCCGTTCCCCCTCCAGCTGGGCGATCCGCTTCTGCAGCTCGTCGGCGAGGGAGTTGAGAGCGAGGCCGAGCTCACGAAGCTCCGTCGGCCGAAGGACGGTGATGCGACGGGACAGGTCGCCGGAGGCGAGGGTTCGAGCCGCGTCCCCGATTCGCCGCAGCGGACCCGTGACCGCAATGCTGAACCCGAGTGAGAAGAGCGCCGCCAGCAGCACCGCCACGATGCCGACGCCGAAGATCCCTCGCTGAACCTGGGATAGCGCCTGGTTGATCTCGGAGAGGGGAACGGCGAGCCGGATCACGTCGCCTCGCTCCGCCATACTTGCGATGTACAGGTGATCCGCTCGAAGAGCGTTGCTGTAGCGGATCGCGCGTCCTTCACCTCTCTCGATCGCCTCGCGAATCTCCGGGCGCACCCGATAGTCATCGGCTCGGGGAGCTTCGCCGTCCGATACGCCCGACTCGCCGACCACCCGCCCCTCCCTCGCCACAATCGTGACTCGTCGACCGCTGAGCGCGGCGATCTGGCCGGCAATGGCATCGGCCGATGTCTCGGGCGAACCGTCGTACAGGGCCCGGCCGAGGACGAGCTCGCGCCGTAGATCGGCCTCGATGGTGGCGAGAAGCTGGCGCCTGAGCAACGAGTCCGCTCCGACACTCATCGCGACCGTCAGGAGGGCGATGAGGAGCAGGTAGGAGAGGAAGAGGTGCTGGTCCGCGCGGAGACCCACGATCCGTTTAGCTATTGAGCGGCGGCTCGGTGCGAATTCGATAGCCGAATCCGCGGACGGTCTCGATCCAATCGGCGGCTTCGCCCGACTTCGTCCGAAGCCGCTGTACGTGCATGTCCACCGTTCGGGTAGCGATCTTCGCGGTCACCTCCCAAACCGCTTCGAGGAGCTGCCGGCGGGTCTGGACACGCCCCCGCCGCTCCATCAACACCTGGAGGAGTCGGAACTCGGTGGGGGTCAGGTCGAGCTCCCGACCGTTTACCTCCGCCCGCTTGCCCTCGACGTCCAGGACGAAAGGACCAATCCTCAAGACCTTGCCGCCGCTCCGCGTTGGGGGCGGCTGCTGCACCCGACGCAACACCGCAGCTACCCGGAGCACCACCTCTTGCGGCGAGAACGGCTTGGAAACGTAGTCATCGGCACCCAGCCGCAACCCCTCCAGCCGATCGACCTCTTCCTTCTTCGCCGTCAACAGAATCACGGGTACGTCCTTCCACGCTTCCTGTCGCCGAATCTCGCGCAACACCTCCAGACCTGAAAGCCCTGGCAACATCAGGTCGAGCACCACCAGGTCCGGCACCTCCGCCTCCATCGCGCTCAGCGCTTCCTGACCGTTGGACGCGGTGCGGACCCGGTACGCCTCGCGGGCGAGATGATAGGCGACGAGCGCCGAGATGTCCGGCTCGTCATCGACGACCAGTATGTGCGCGCTCGACATGATATCTCGACGGCTCCTTCGCTCCGATTCGTCCCTTCGATCGGCGCCGCGCTGTCCGGGTCGATGCCAATCCAAGGCCAACGGCAGCGAAAAATCTATCACACCGCACGCAACCGGACACCACTTCTCCGGGCGTACGGCGGATAAGGAGGCTGTATATGATACCGTAAGTCATTGCAGGAGCACTTCTTGCAATATTTCGCCCCGCACTTGTGGGTACCCCGGAAGATGATCCACTTCGACGATGGAAGCCATCGGCGACCCACGAGGCGAGGGGGCGCGGAAGTTCGGAACGAATCGGATCACCACGGAGAAACAATGAGAAATCAGGCGAACCTCATGCTGGGCGTCCTGTTCGGGGCAGGGCTCATGTACCTTCTCGATCCCGACCGCGGACGTCGGCGCCGGGCGTTGGTCCGGGACCAGGCAGTTCACGGCGGCCATGAGGTCGAGGACATCGGGGACGGGGTTGCGTCGAAAGCGCGTCACCTGCGCAACCGAGCTCGAGGCGCGATGTTGGAGGTGAAGAACCGGCTCGCGAGGGAGCTGGAGACCAACGATTCGGTGCTCGAGGCGCGGGTGCGCTCCCACCTCGGCCGATTGGTCTCGGATCCGACGTCAGTGGAGGTCAGCGCCGAGCACGGACGGGTCACCCTCCGAGGCGCCGCTCCAGATCAGGAGATGCGAGGGCTCATCGAGGGGGTCCAGGAGGTGCCGGGTGTCCACGATGTGATCAGTCGTCTTCGCCGCCAGCGAAGCAAGGGCTGAGGATTCGAGGACTCGACCTCGGCGCCTGGGCGTAACGTTACCACTTCGTTACTCTTTCGGTGCGCCCGGTCCGATCGGCAGGATTCGCGACCGCCGCTCGCACCGTACATTGATGCCGCAACCAACAGGGACCGGGAGGCCGTGATCGCTACACTCGAGCAGCACATCGGTGACGCGGAGAAGACGACTTTCCCGCTGCGAGCCGCAGCGCTCGATCTGGGGTCCAATGCGATTCGATATCACATCGTCGAGTTCAGCAACGTCGATCACTACGTGGAGCTCGACAGCCAGCGCTTCCCGATCCGACTCGGTCACGACGTCTTTACCGGCGGGAAGTTGAGCGAACGAACGCTCGAGGCAGCGGTCGCGGCTGCCGTTCACTTCCGGAATCGGCTCGACGCTCTGGGAGTCGGGCACTATCGGGCGGTGGCCACGAGCGCCGTTCGAGAGAGCCGGAACGGCGGCGAGCTCGTAGACCGGATCCGAAGGGAGAGCGGGGTGCGCCTCGAGACGATCACGGGGAGCGAGGAGGCTCGCCTGGTCTGGCTCGCGGCGAAACACCGCCTGCGCTTCGACCGAAGGCCGTGGGTCCTTGCGGACCTGGGCGGCGGGAGCATCGAGGTCTCGATCGTGAGCGAGCAGGGGATCCACTGGAGCGAGTCCCACCCGATGGGTACGGTTCGCCTCCTGGAGGACTTCGGGGGTACCCTCGAAAACGGCGAGGATCTGCGCGATCTGCTGGAACACTATACCTCGCGGTTGTCGCTTCCAGGGGGAGCGGAAGAGGAGCTGGAGGGGATCGTGATCACGGGGGGCAATGCCGAAGCGCTCGCCGACCTGGTCGAGAACCGCCGGACCGTCGACGGTGTGACAGAGATTTCTCGCAAAGCGCTTCAGGAGGTGCTCTCGCGTCTCGCGAGCATGAGCTTCCGGGAACGCGTGGAACGGCTGGGGCTGCGGGAGGATCGGGCAGACGTGATCGTGCCTGCCGCGGTGATCTTCGACCGGGTCGCCGGGATGGCCGAAATTGAGCGCATCCGCGTGCCGCGGGTCGGGGTGAAGGAGGGAGTGCTGTACGATCTGGTGGGAGATGTAGCAGAGCACCGGGCGCACGAGACCGAGCTCGACCGCGTGACGTTGACGGGATCGATCGCGCTCGGACGCCGCCATCAGTTCGACGAGAACCATGCGCGACACGTGGCGGATCTCGCCCTCTCGCTCTTCGACCAGCTCGAATCGCTGCACGGCCTCGGGGAAACGAGTAAGCGGCGCCTCGGCGCGGCTGCCCTTCTTCACGACATCGGGCAGTTCGTGTCCTACCGGCGGCACCACAAGCATTCGTGGTACCTCGTTACCCATTCGGACCTGCCAGGGTTGACTCCGGACGATATCCGTCTGGTGGCGTTGGTGACCCGCTATCATCGACGCTCGGTCCCGAAGCCGTACCACGAAGGGTACTCGGAGCTGAAGGAGAGAGAGAAGACCGAGGTCGAGAAGCTGTCGGCGATCCTCCGCGTCGCCGACGCCCTGGATCACGAGCACCGTAGACGGGTGCGACGGGTCTCCGCCAAGGTGAAGCAGGACAAGGTGACGCTGACCCTCGATGCGATTGGGCCGACTCCACTCGAGGCGTGGTCGCTGAAAAAGAAAGGGGGCCTCTTCGAAAGCACTTTCGATGTGAAGCTCCAGCTCGCCTGAGGTAAGCGGATCGTGTTTCTCTCCGATATCCACGGGAACCTCCCTGCCCTCCAAGCGGCGCCCAGCGTGGTGGATTATCGTGGCGCAGACCGGATCTCAAGGATTCGTCGTGGCGGCCGACGGGGGCTCGCGGAGGGATCGACACGAACGATCTACACAGGTGAATAGCGCCAGCGATCGATGACGGTACACGAAGGGCCTTCCGAAGCACCCCCAGCGACCACTCCGAAGCGGTCACGCAAGCGTTCGCCGATCGTGCCAATCGACGAGGCACGTGCGGTCGCCCCTCGGCCCGTACCCAAAAAGGCGCCGCTCGATCACCCCGCCCTCTACTTCAACCACGAGCTCGGCTGGCTCGACTTCGACTGGCGCGTTCTCCACCAGGCGCTGGACGAGCGGCTTCCGCTGCTCGAGCGCGTGCGTTTCCTGTCCATCACCTACAGCAACCTCGACGAGTTCTATCAGAAGCGTGTCGGTGGGCTCAAGCGACAGCAGGCAGCGGGGGTCACGCGCCTATCGTACGATGGCCGCACACCCGGCGAGCAGCTCCGTCTCGTGACGCAGGCCGCTCTCGAGATACAGGCCGTGATGAGTCGTACCTGGAACGAGAAACTTCGACCTGTCCTCCGGAAGCGTGCAGGTATCCTCATCTCCGACTATGGCGATCTGACCGCCGAGCAGCGGGAGTCTGTGGATCGGCACTTCTTCGATCAGATCTATCCGGTCCTCACGCCTTTGGCCGTCGACCCGGGCCATCCCTTCCCCTTCATCTCGAATCTGAGCCTCTCGTTGGCGGTGGGAATGCGTCACCCCGATCGTGAAGCGCTCTATTTCGCACGGCTGAAAGTTCCACCTTTCCAGAAGCGGTGGTTGCGGGTCGAGCCATCCGAGATCGAGCACCACTACGTCCCGATAGAGCAAGTGATCGCCCGGAATATCAGCGGCCTGTTCCGTGGGATGGAGATCGTCAGCGTGCACCCCTTTCGCGTCACCCGAAACGCAGACCTGGATCGGTTCGAGGAAGAGGCGGAGGACCTCGTGGCGATGATCTCTGACGAGCTGCGCGAACGGAGGTCCGCACCGGTCGTGAGGCTGGAGATCGACCAAAGGACGCCGAAGCAGATTCGGCAGCTCCTTCTTCGTGAACTCGAGCTCGATCCATCCGACGTCGTCGATGTTCGCGGACCGCTCAACCTGGGCGACCTCGCGGAGATCGCCGAACTGAACCTGCCCGGCTTCACTTACGCTCCTTGGACTCCGACCGTCCCGCCCCGGCTCGCTCACGAAGGGGAGACAGAGGAGGATCAGGACATCTTCTCTATCATCCGCCGCGGAGACATCCTCGTCCACCATCCGTACGAGTCGTTCAACGCCAGCGTTCAGCGTCTCCTCGACGAAGCGGCCGATGATCCGCACGTCCTGGCGATCAAACAGACCCTGTATCGGACGTCGCCCAATTCGCCCATCGTTCGGGCTCTGCTGCGCGCAGCGGAGAAGGGGAAGCAAGTCGCCGTGCTGGTGGAAGTGAAAGCGCGGTTCGATGAGGCGAGCAACATCGAATGGGCGCAGATCCTGGAGAATGCCGGCGTGCACGTCACCTACGGTCTCGTCGGGCTGAAGACACATGCCAAAGTGTTGCTGATCATACGGCAGGAGGGAGGGAGTCCTCAGGCGTATTGCCACATCGGAACCGGGAACTACCACGCAGGCACCGCGCAGGTCTACAGCGACATCGGCCTGCTGACCGCGGACTCCGAGATCGGACGGGAGGCCATCCAGCTCTTCAACTCGATCACGGGGCATGCACCGGATCAGAGCTACGAGCGGCTGATCGTTGCACCTCGCAACATGCGGCGGATCTACTACGAACTGATCCGCCGAGAGATCGTACACCAGGAGAAGAACGGGAACGGTCGGATCGTCGCCAAGATGAATGCGCTCGATGACGCGGGAATCATCCAGGAGCTCTATCGCGCGTCACAGGCGGGGGTGCGGATCGATCTGATCGTTCGGGGACACAGCCGCCTGAGGCCTGGGCTCCCGGGGTACAGCGACAACATCCGGATCGTCAGCATCATTGGTCGTTTCCTGGAGCACGACCGGGTCTACTGGTTCGGGAATGGCGGTGAGTCAGAGGTATTCGTCGGCAGCGCCGACTGGCGGCAGCGGAACCTGAGCGAGCGAGTCGAGGTCGTTGTGCCGGTGCTCGATGAGATCATCCGACAGAGGCTGATCACCTTTCTCGAGCATGCCCTCGCGGACAACCGCCTGGCGTTCGACCTGAACTCCGAGGGCCAGTACGTGCAGCGAAGGCCCGCCTCGGGCGAACCCCAGCGTGACTTCCACGAGGTGCTGATGACCGAGGCGCTCGAGCGCAGGGGGAGTGCCGGCGCCACGTGAGCTCCCGAGAGGCCGAAGGCCCAGCACCGAAGCTGGTGCTCATCGGCGGCGGTCACGCTCACCTGCACGTCCTTCTATCCCTCGCGACGGAGCGATGGCCCCCACTGGACGTGACCCTCCTCGCTCCGGAGCCGACACAACTCTACACCGGGATGGTCCCGGGCTATCTCTACGGGCGGTACAGGCTCGAAGAGCTCGCGATCGATCTCGAGGCTCTGTGCGGGGCGGCAGGAGCTGTTTTTCGACAGGAACGGGCGAACGTCGTGGATGGCGACGCCCGGCTGGTCGAGACCGCGGAAGGCCCGATTCCCTTTGAAGTCGCGTCGCTGGATGTCGGATCCGTTCCCCGTGGAGCGGACTTGCCGGGCGTGCGCGACCATGCCGCGTCGTTGCGGCCGCTGGCAGCGGTGGTCGATCTACGAGACCGGCTGGATCGGCTCGCCGGGACGCATGAAGGGCGGAGCGTGCGAGTCGTCGTGGTGGGCGGGGGTGCCGGCGGGATCGAGGTCTGCCTAGCGGTCAACCGCCGGCTCGAGCAGCGCGGTGCCCGCGGTGAGCTCGTCATCGTGGACGGCTCCGACGCGATCCTACCGGGGTTCCCAGCCCGGGCTCGCCAGAAAGCCGGACGGGCCGTCACCGGCGTTGGAGGACGATGGCGCCTCGGCAGCGACGTGCTCGAAGTCGAGCCACGGGTTGTTCAGCTCGCGTCGGGCGAGCAGATCGCGTGCGACCTCCCCATCTGGGTCACCGGAGCCGCACCGCATTGCCTTCTGAGCAAATCCTCGCTCCCTCTCAGCCCGGACGGGTTCTTCGAGGTGGACCAAACCCTCCGCTCCTCTGACGGTTCGCCTGTCTGGGGAGCGGGTGACTGTGTCGATCTCCAGGCCCGACGGCTGCCGAAGGCCGGTGTCTTCGCGGTCCGTCAGGGGCCGGTACTGGCGTATAACCTCAGAGCGGCGCTGAGCGGCCATCAGCCCCGGCCCTATCACCCGCAGACGAACTTCCTCTCGCTCCTCGACACCGCCGACGGAAGGGCAATCCTCCGACGAGGGTCCCTGGTCCTCCACAACCGGCTCGCCATGAGGATCAAGGAGCGGATCGATCGGCGGTTCGTCCGGCGGCTTCAGAGGATCGGTAGCTCGGCGGAAGGACTTCGCCACCCAACCCCGCCACGAGATGACCCTTGAGGGGGACACCCCGTCGGCGGGCAACGGCGACCGTCACCTTCTCCATCCTTACGGGCAAGGCCAACACCGGGCCCCACTTCGACGTGCCACATCCCGCCGTTCATCGTCGGAGTCGCGCTGGTGACTCGAGAATACGCCGTCGCAATTCCGTTGGGGGAACCCAGTCAGGGGGTGACGACGACGGTTACGTTCTGGTAGTTGAAGTGAGACCCGTCGCTCGCCACCGCTCGGAGCACGTACTCGCCGGGCTCGCTGAACGTGGCGTGGGTGACCCAGCGGTCCTCGGGGGGGAGCTCGGGCAGTACGTAGGGAGGAGACCACGGGGAGTTCCCCCAGACCCTCGTATCCATCCAGGCTTTGAGCTGCTCCGGGTCGAAGGAGACATCCTCGGCGGGGCCGCGGTAGACCGTCCACGAGAATCTCATCCCCGGAGCCCCGCTGGCCACCACCGAACCGACGCCGCCGGCGCTGTACAGCTCGTCCAACGATTCGGGAATCCGGTCGCGATCCTCCCTTGGCGGATAGTTGTCAGGGTCGCGCGAAAAGGCGATGAGCGGGACCGGCTCGCCGACGCGGACAGTTCGGTGGAGGTCGCCGTCCACGTCGATGACGGGTGGCAAGTTCGTACGGAGGCGGTCGTCGAGGCTGCCAAAGGCGCCGCCGACCTCGGTCGACATCACTTGCGGATCCATCCGGTAGTCGCCCCGCAATGAGGCGAATGCGCGGTGGGTGTGCCCGTTGGTGGTGAGAGTCCAGACCAGTTCCGTATCGCCGAAGTCAGCGGGAACGGTGATCGTGAAGAGGAAGGGATTGCGGCGCGGATAGATGTGTGTCGGTTGTCCCTGATCCGCGTCGGCCGGATCGTACGCTTCGATTTCGAGGTCGTCGAGTCCGCCGGGCTCGGAGAACGCCAAATAGTTGTTCGGTCCGACCGGCACGTCGAGCTCTTCCTCCCAATTCGAGTTCATGTATCCGAACCAGAGGGTGTAGCTGCCGTCATCGTTCGGCCACCACCCTTCGAATGCGGGATGGACGCTCTGCCCCCGCAGGTACATGAGGCGCGTCTGCGCATCGAGAGGCCAGGCAAGGAATGAGATCGCCACCATCGCCAGAGCGAATAGTCGGCCAGTCGGAGAGACAACTCCGGGAACCAGCGCCTTCATCGGCCGCCTCCCTGCTCTTCTTCTTCGGCGATCGTGCTCGTCATGTCCGTGACGGGTGCCCAGCAGAGGAAGCATCCCACGTCGTAGTCGTTTCTGCTCTTCATCTTCGCGCGGCGCTCCGCCATCTCGGCCTGGAACTGCTCCTCGGTCAGTTCGACCGAATATCCCAGATCGATGAACATGTTGGAGACCGAGCGACGGCCGCCGCCCGCCCAGTTCCGATTGTCGGCCAGGTTCTCGTTCGCGTCGGTCGTGTCGAGGAAGCCGACGATGTGCAGGATCGTGCCCTTCGGCAGCAGCGGTGCCGCGTCATCCTCGTAGACGTACTGCTTTACCCAATTGTGGTCGTAGCCGACACAATTGAGCGTAAAGTGGTTGCCCCCCCAGATCGCCTCGATGCACATCCGCGTGCCCGGGGCGTGAAGATGCGGCTCGAACGCGACGATCTTCGTGTGTTGCTGCAGGACCGTAAAGGAGTGGAACTCCTGGTTCGACCGACCCGGTGGCACGTCGATGTCGGTACCGTTCCCGAGGAGAAAGCGTGCACGTCGGTACTCCGGCTCGTAGTCCTTCGGATGGAAAACGAAACCGAATTCGAGGTGGCCTGTCGTCTCACGTCCGTTCGCGTGCAGGTGAGCGGCGCGAAGGTGAAGTGCCGAGTTGGCGGACAGCAGCCGTCCCGCCTTCTCGGGGAACATGTCTGCGTTACGTCCGACTTCATGAATCGGGAAGCTGGCGCTCGTCTCGGGGTCCAGGGCGGTGTCGTCCTCGTTTAGCTCCCCGACCGAGTACGTCATGTGATGGAAAATGTAGCGCCCACCAACTGTGCTGGCGCTTCCGTCGACCGGTATGTCGTTGACCTCTCGCACCTCGACGGCCTTCACGTAACGGTCCTCGGTGAGGCCGGTCGGTACGAGGCCGAGATCACCCCACCAGTCAGCAGCGACTTCGGGCATGGTGAACTCCGCGCTGCGGACGACGAGGTCCGGCTCACCGATTGTCCATCGACCGGTCTTGTCGAACGCGATTGGTGGAGGCATGTCGGCAGGATCCCCGCGCGGAGCCCCATTGTCGGCCCACGCCTGGATCATCGCCAGCTCCTCGTCGCTCAAGGTGGGATCGTACTTGAACTCCTGGATCCCAATATCCTTCTCGAGGAAGAAGGGGGGCATCGCACCCATCCGGTCACGAATCGCAGTCCTGTTCTTGATCACCTGTGCCCACGGCCGCACCTCGTCGTAGGTGGTCAGCGACATGGGCGCCCCGCCGCTGGGATTGTGACAGTTCTGACAGCTTCGTTGAAGGATCGGCGCGATATCCTTCGCAAAGGTGACCGCACTCGGGTCGACCCCGAAATCGGCCGCGTCATAGAGGTGGAGGTCGGGGTGCGGATCAGACCCCGCAATCGACTGCGCCGACAGTGGCGGGGCGAGGAACGCTCCCAGGAGAAATAGAAGTGCGAGGCGAAGGAGCATGCGGCACGGTTGGATCGTATTCATCGTGATCAGACCCTCCGGGGGGAGATGCAGTCGACGAGGAACCGGAACCTACCTGACGCCGATTCGGAGCGGGGGCACCGAAGCGGTTGAATTGCCCTGAAGAACCAGCGATTCTGCTCCGTGCGAGTTGCCGGCCGGGTCGACGTGGACGTCACTGACCAGCCGGGTCCACGGGCCTTCCGACGACGCGAATCGCACACCAAACTTCGCTTGTTCGGTACAAGTATGGTTCGGTACGCCACCACGAACAAGGATTCGTGACGCCCGGGGGGCGGAGGACCGCGTGGGGCCGAGGACCGCGATTGGGGAGTCGTACTTCCTGTCGAGGGAGGAGGATCAGGCTCGGGACGCGTCTGCAGGCTTAGAAAGGCGGGGGACGATCTGGATGAGCGATACCGGGTTCGTCCGTGTCCACCGCTCGCGAGCGGTTCGTCACGGGCTTCATTGCAGGCTCGCCGGCTGGTATGAAGTCGTTCCCGACGGGCCCGAGGATCCACTGTGACCCTCCCGACCCGGGCGGCGAGAAACCGTCGCTGCTCGATCCGTTCATCGCGCAGTTGCCCGTACCATGACGCGGGAAGGCAAGTGAGCGGCTGGTTCCTGGCTAGCCGCTCCACCGCTTCCGCTACTACGAGTCGTCGTCTGCTGGCTCTTCTAGGGACAGCTCGGTGACGAGAATATCCACCGTCGTCTCGGATCCTTCCGTCACCATCAGGTTGACCGGAAGATCCGAATCGGTCTCGAAGGTGAGATCGTCGACGCCCGCATCGATTCGGACCTGATAGTCGCCGGGCAAGAGAGGGGCGAACGTGGCCTCGAAGACCCCGTCATCGTCGGAGTCCGTCGGCGAGACGGTCGTGGGATCGCCGCCCGTGGTGGGCGCGAGCGTGATCTCGAAGGAGTCGAGGCGCACGGTGTCGTCCTCGATGAGAGGGAACTCCACTGTGCTGTCCGCGGCGAGCGCAACGTGCACCGTCGCAGCGCTGACGAGGCGCGTCGCCTTCAGCGTCGGATGCATCACCCACTTGCCGGATTTCCCGGCCTGGTGGCCGAAGGTCTCCGAGACATTGAAGTCGACGAGGATCGTCTCATCGCCTTCGACGACCAACTCACCTTCGTCATCGTCATCGCCCCCGCTCACCGGCCCCAGAAGGACCTTGAAACCCGTCTCCGAGCAGCTCGGGCAGACCAATTCTCCGTCGGCTTCGACGCCAGCAGGAAGACCCTCGTAGTCCGGGGATGTCGCGTAGAGCACCGTGCCGCCGTCCTCTGCTTCCACCTCGATATAGGCGCCACTGATGACGAAGCGAAGCTGTCCGTAGACACCCTCCGGAATCTCGTAGTCGTCGACCACCTCGACGACGTCGTTGGCGAGGGTGAGCAGATCGGTCGTGATCGGATCATCCTGCCGCAGAAAGGTGCGACCACCGTCCTCGCCTTCGCCCTGGAGGTAGATATCGGTGATCGTCACGACCGCCGTTTCGAAGTCACCCGGAGCGTCGGTCAGCAAGATAGAGAGCCGTGCATGGCCGTCCCTTGGACCGGTGCTTTGGTCGCAGGCAACCAGCGCCAGCGGCGCCACCACAAGGGGAAGGATCTTCAGCAATCGTTTCATGAACATGATTCTTTGGTACGGTTTCCTTGGTCCAGTCGGGGCCGTCCGGTGATCGCTGTAGGACGACGAGCCGGTAGGTACTCAGGTCACATGGGGAAACGTCGTCGATCTCCAGCCTTTCGGGCCCCC
Organism: Gemmatimonas sp.; assembly: GCA_009380025.1. GTDB lineage: Bacteria > Gemmatimonadota > Gemmatimonadetes > Longimicrobiales > Longimicrobiaceae > WHSP01. The sequence goes on from WHSP01000030.1 coordinate 12,834, forward strand.
AGCTCCCCTACCTGATCGCCTCGAAGAGGTGAGGAGCCGCAGGGAGCTGGAGAGGCTGACCGGCTCAACCGGGTCCGCCGCCACCACCCGAGTTACCAGGGTTGTTCGGCCTTCCCCGGCCAGGACGCTCACCGGGTGCCGGCACGCCGGCTGGGGGTCCACCTTGCGCACCACCGAGACCCGGAGGCCCACCCGGCGGCCCAGCGCCTTCCGGCGGCCCTCGGCGTTCGCGTGCGGCCGCGGCTTGAGCGGGGAGATTCCTCAGCGCATCGGGCCCCTCTCCCATCGCCTGACGAACCCTGTTTAGCGCATCCCCGACCGGCAAACCGGCCTCGCTATGCAGGAAGGTGAGCACGGCGATCGCCACCGGCCGGTCCTCCGTTCGCGCGTTCTGGATCACGGCCCGGAGGGTCCCGCCGTCGATGCCGGCTTCGACGGCATCGGCGCCAGCGGAGAGGTCGGCTGCATTGAGCCCGTTCGCGGATTCCATGGCTTGACGGGCCTCGGCAAGAGCGGTCGCCCGACGCTCGACGACGAGGGCGATGCGATCCAGCGGGACGCCCTTCGCACGGCCCTCGGCGACGCGAACGTCGATGAGCTCTGTCGGGATTCCAGCCGAGGCTGCGCGTTGCCGCGCCGCCTCGATGCGAGCCGACGCATCCTGGGCGAAAAGCCCGGCAGGTCCGAGGACCAATCCCAGGAAAGCCGCAACGACGGGTGTTCTATTCATCCGACGAGACTTTCTGTAAGAGAGTGCGGCACTGCACGTTCCCGGACTTCGACGATCCGCACGTCGCCGATAAAAAGACGATTCTCCGGCCCGATCCGTCACAATACGTTCCCTCTTCGGTCACAATTCTTCGCCTCGGCGGACGGCCAGAAGGGTCTGAAGCGCTTCGCGCGCCCGCTTCACGCGCATCTTCAAGGCGCTGGTCGAAGCCCCGAGCTGCTCCGTCATCTCTTCGTACGAGAGCTCCTCGACGTGCTTCAACAGGAACGCCTCCTTCTGCGAGTCGGGAAGTTGATCGAGGGCGCGGAAGACCGCCTCACGGAGCTCCCGCTGTTCGAGCGAGAGCTCGGGATCTCCATTGGCGACGCCAAGCACCCCTTCGTCTTCGATTCCGACCGCCTGGCGGCGTCGATCCTTCAGGTAGTCGAGACAGCTGTTGCGGAGGATTCGAAAGCTCCAAGCGCCGAACCGAGCCGGGTCGTTGCAGCTCTGGAGCCGCGTGAACGCACGGATCAGGCATTCCTGGGTCAGGTCTGCGGCCGCGTCCGGGCTACCGACCATCCCGAGCGCGTGCCGATACAGCGCCGCCTGATGACGGCGAACCAGCTCGGCGTACTCCTCCCTTTCGCCAGCGAGAACCCGCGCGACGATCTGAGCGTCCGGGACGTCCTTCGACGGGTACTCGGGAGGCATCAGCGGACAACGAGAACGCCGTTGACGCCGCCAAAGCCGTCGTCCACCCGGTTCCGAACTGACTCGGGCAGAAACCAGCTACCGTCGACGCGCAGAAAGGAGTAATGATAAACGCCAGGCGAGAGGCGGAAGCTGGCCTCCCAGACTCCGTCACGAAGCTGCATCGGAACGGGCTCCCACTGCGTGAAGTCTCCCGCCACGGAAGGCGCGCCAGCGACTTCATTCGCCGGTAGGCTCATGACCACACTGCCCGATGGCGCTTGAAAAACGTCGGGCGGGGGTAACGCCGCATCGAGCGACGCGCGCCGGCCCAGTGATCGACTGACCCCGACGGTCCAGGCCTTTCGCGAGCCGTTCCAGTAGAGGGGATCCTCCGGGACCCGTTCATAGGCGACGCGGAGACTGAGGCGAGCCGGAAGGGACACTCGTCCGCCGAGCCCCCATCCACCATCGTCCAGCGTGCCGGCCACCCATCGACCTCCACGGGCCCAGGCAGAGATCGGACCACGGGCGAATTGGATCGAGACGCCCGCATAGGGATAGGTCCCCTCCGAGGCAAGCACGAGACGACCTTCCGCACCGAGGGAGGCTCCGTGACCGATTGCCAAGGCAGCATCGATCCCGCTTTCCTGAACGGTCCGGCTCGTTCTTTCGTCGTCGAAAAACGCCGTGTGGTGCATCACGCCGGTGCGTAGCTCGACCCTGGCATTCGCACGCCCGAACGAAACGAAGGGCAGGCCGACCAGTGTCGCCCCACCCCCTGTCGTTTCCAGCTCGGAGACACGGTATCCGAACCCGAGCGCCATCGCGGCCACGCCTAGCTCCGCCCGTCCAAGCAACCGGGACCATCGCCCGCCGGCTCCCGCGGAAGCCCACGGCACACCGGCCGAGTCGAGCGGCACCCCGGCTGAAAAGGAGAGCCAGGTCGGGGCATCCCGACGAAGCCCGACGATGGCGTTCGCGCTTCCCACTTCACCCGCGACCGCTTCATATTCGGAACTGCCCGCCGACACATCCACCACCCACTCCTGCCCCGCGACAGCTACAACGGCCAACTGGCAGATCGATAGCGCGAAGATTGTGACCCGCAGGACCCTCATCGGCCTCACGCGCTCTCGTTCGGCGCTGGGAGGAAGAGTCGACTGTTGCTACCTCCGAAGCTGTCCGCGATTTGCGGCGCATGCGGGTCCGTCATCATTCGCGTCCCGTCGATCACGAACGCGTAATCGTAGACCCCGGGCTCGAGCGAGATCATGGCCGACCAGACTCCCGGGGATACTTCGGTCAGCTCGTACTCTGGCTGCCAGGAGGTGAACGAACCGGCGAGTGCGACGCGGGTGGCGCCCGGTACCTCGACTCGGAACTGGACATACATCCGCGACCCCGCTGGAGACACAGCAGCGACCGGCGGGAGCGTCGGAATCGGCTCGGACGGTCGCAGGAGCATCAGGCCGGTTACGGCGATCGCAACCCCGGCGAGTAGGTATGCGGGCCGCACCGCGATCGTGACCGGGGAGATCAACACGCGCGCGATTCGCCCGAGCCGGCTCTCAGTACGGGTCGCTGGAGTCCCGTCCGGGGCCGGTAGCGCTTCCATCACGCGGGACGTGAGGTCGGGGACCGGGACGGTGTCGAGCGCCGACTTTGTGTCGGCCAGAGCGGCTTCCAATGCCTGGAGCTGCCGAAGCTCCTCCTCCCTCAGCGCTTCACGGGGAAGCTGGCCGTCCAGGCAGGCATGGATGCGGTCGTCGTGTATGGTCAAAACGTACGGGGGCTCGTTCGGCTGGAGCGTTGGTACGCGTTTGGGGCCAAAAAGTTACCGAATTCTGGATCCGGGGCGTAATCCGCCTTTGACAGATTGACGATCGAAACGGGTGTTGCGTCACATCTCCGTCGTGGCTGGTACTGGCCACAGCGCTCGCATACTGACGAGGCCGATCCCGATCGCAACCGCGATCGCGCCGAGCGATCCACCCAGTCCCGGCTTCGTCGTCATCAGGAAGACCACCGCCAACAACAACGCCGCGCGGAGCTGGAACGAGACCGGCAATATCGGGTTCGCGAGCAGGTTCCGTACATCCGTGGGAAGCCAGCCGATCCGCAGCTCCGCGAAGCGCCGACCGATGATCTCCATCCGGCGGCCCGTGACTCCACCGCCCAGAATCGCCATCGCTACCAGGGCGACCATCGATACCATCACCCACGGCAGGTACGCCCGCAACGTCACCGTCATGTACACACCCGTCACCAACAACATCAACGTCGACGTCGGCCCGACACGCTCCAGCCCTTTGAGCGTGCTCACCCAGGGCTCCAACTCCTCCACATCCACCGCGCGGCGCATCCGCCGCAAGCTCGTCCATTCCAAACTCAACGCAACGAAAAAGCCGGCCGCGCCCAACACGTGCAGAAAGAGCGAGAGATTGTAGAGATTCGCAGTCATGGTTTGCCCCCTCCTCTGGCCAGTCGCAGGGTACTCGAGTAGAATGAGTGAACGCTCACCGCAATTAAGTGAACGCTCACTCAGAGTCAAGCCGCCCGTCACCCGGATCGCCGAGATGGACGAGACCACCGATACCCGAACCCGCATCCTACAAGCGGCGCGAGACGTGATGCTCGAGCAGGGGATGAGGCGTGCGACGACGCGGGAAATCGCCCGTGCCGCGGGCGTTTCGGAGGGCACGTTGTACAACCACTTCCCAAGCAAGGAGGCTCTGTTCCTGGCGTCGCTGAAGTCCCATCCGACGGAGTTCGTGCAGATGCTGATCGACCTGCCATCGCGGGCGGGTGAGGGGAAGGTGGCCGACCGGCTCGCGGAGTTGGCCCGCACGGCGCTGGTCCACTATCGCCACACCATCCCCATCGGATCGTCGATCCTGGCCGACCGCGACCTGATGGAGCGGCATCAGGCATTGCTGCGAGAGCAGGGAGCAGGTCCGTACCGCGCGAACGAGATGCTCGCCGCGTATCTGCGCAGTGAGCAGGAAGCGGGTCGGGTTCGCCCGGATGTCGATCCGGACACGATCTCCTACATGATTCTCGGGGCGTGTCTTCAATACGTATTCTGGACGTACTCGACCGGCGAAGATTCCTTTGCGCCGGCGCCCGAGGTTTTCACCCGCGAGTTGGTCGCCGCGGCGTGCTCGATGCTGGAACCGAGAGGCTGAGAGTCACCAACCTCCGCTAGCCGTCCTCCACCCCACCCATTACCGATATCGGCGCGCCCCTCTCCCATGCGGCCATTGTCGCCCGCGGGGAGTCCCGTCTACTCGGCAGCGGTCTGAGCCCGCAGCCGCTCCTCCTGGGCGCGGATCTCACCGGTCGGATCGACCTCGGCGAAGTCCTCCATCTCGAAGACCGGACGGATCTCGACATCCGCCTCGGTACCCGGCATCGGGTCCGGCATCCGCTTCACCCATTCGACCGCTTCCTCCAACGACTTCACCTGCCACAGCCAGAATCCTGCAACGAGCTCCTTCGCTTCGGCGAACGGCCCGTCGATCACCGTCCGCCGGGTGCCGGAGAAGCGAACCCGTCTGCTCTGCGAGCTCGGCTTGAGCCCCTCGCCCGCGAGCATGACGCCCGCCTTCACCAGCTCCTCGTTGAAGTTCCCCATGTCCCTCAGCAGCTTCTCGTCTGGCATGACGCCCGCTTCGGAGTTCTCGTCGGCCTTGATCAGTACCATGACTCGCATCGTTCTCTCCTTCGGTGAGGTGTTCTGGAGCGGGGCCCAGGCGCTGGACGCGACCCGGTTTGAACTCGCGCTCTACCCAGGCATCGAACGAGCCCCCTGCGAATCGACATTTTGATCGTCAAGGATGCAAGCCCGGTCGAAATTACCAAATCGGGGGGACGGATCATTCAACCGGATGGCTACCCGCGTCGTCCCCGGCGTCGCTCTTCTGGCCATTTCGTTCCCTGCACCAGGTGACGCCGGCTAGCAAGTTGGCATCCGGCAATTCGGATATCAACGGCGTAGTTTCCAAGTCGGAAACGAGGGATTTTTCGCAAGGTCAAGGAGCACAAGGGTTGGCGCGGAGGCGTACTGAAGTACGCCGCACAAGCAAACCTGCGGCGCGACGCCGAGATTCGGAAAAGAACCGTTTCCGGATGGAAACTACCATAGTCGGGGCGTCGCGTAGACCGTGGCGGCGATGAGCAGCCAGCTTGCGACCGCGAAATAACCAATCAGCTCGCCGTTCAAGGTAATCCCGTGGCCCCGAGGGTCGTCGGGTCTTCGGAGTGACCAAAGGAACGAGAGCACGAGGATGATCAGCAGCAACCCCAGGACGAGCCACTGGAAAGCGAGCAGGGCGGCGAAGATCGAGCCGTAGGCGCTCTCCACTGCGCGAAGGCCGGTCTCGTTCCACGCCTGGATGGTGAAGTAGAGGAAGAAGGAGGTCAGCGGAAGGGCCAGGCCGATGGCGATCCGGCGAAGGCCGGCCCGGGAGCGACGCGTCGCGTGCCCCGTGGCGTAGATGACGAGCCCCAGCACAAGGCTGGCAATCGTCGCGAATAGCGCAGACTGGAGCTCGGGAACGATCGGGGTTCCCGCGCTGGGTCCCTTGCCGAGATAGAAGTAGCTTGCGATGAGAGTTAACAGCGCAACGGCGAGCACGATGATGAAGATGATGGTCCCCCACCATCCGTTCGACATCGGCCCGGCCATGGCGAGGGGGAGCTTGTCGTCGGCGGAGTCGGTTCCGATCTCTTCGATCGCCACGTCCTCGTCCGGCCGGGGCCGGAACCAGGCATAGGCGGCTCCGGTGGTCACGGCTCCGCCCGCCCCGAGGAACCACAGGTTGTCGACCAGGACGCCCGTGAACATCAGAATGAAGCCCAGCGACATGGTGAATGGAGCCATCGTTGGGTGTGGCATCTTCACGATGGCGAGCGGCTTGGCGTCGATGACCGACACGACGAGCGCGCCACGCCAGCGGGTCGGCTTCGAGCGTAGCGGCTCGAGCAGCCGCGCCTCCTCCCGGGTCTGCGGGCCGAAGGAATCCTGCTCCCAGAGCGGATATCTGCTGCGGATAAAGGGGATGAACTTGAACTGGGCGTCTGGCGTCGGTGAATCCTCCCACCAATCGAGCGTGTCGGCGTCCCACGGATTGGGCCCGGCGCACTCACCCGCCTTCATGCTCCAGATCAGGTTGACGACGATCATGACCGCCCCGACGCCGAATCCGAGCGCGCCAACGGTGGACATCAGGTTCAAGGCGTCCCATCCGAGACCGGCCTGATAGGTGAAGACCCGCCTCGGCATTCCCAGCAGCCCCGAGATGTGCATGGGGAAGAACGCCACGTTGAAGAAGATGAACATCACCCAGAAGTTCCACCGTCCGAGGCGCTCGGACATCATCCGGCCCGTGATCTTCGGCATCCAGAAGTAGAGAGCCGCGTAGAAGGGGAAAACGACTCCGCCGATCAGGACGTAGTGGAGGTGCGCTACGACGAAGTAGGAGTCGTGCGCCTGGAAATCGAAGGGGACCGCGCCGAGCATTACCCCCGTGACCCCTCCGATGACGAATATCGCAAGGAAACCGATGATGAAGAGAAGCGGCGTCTTCACGACCGGTCGACCGGTCCATAGAGTCGAGATCCAGACGAAGAACTGCACGCCGGTGGGGATGGCGATGAACATGCTCGCAGCGGCGAAGAAACCCATGGCCGTGGGTGAAAGGTCAGTGGCGAACATGTGATGGACCCAGAGCCCGAAGCTGATGAATCCCGTCGCTAGCATCGCGGCGACGACGAGTGTGTAGCTCGTGAGTGGGCGCCTCGCGAAGACAGGAACGATCTGGGAGACCACCCCGATCGCCGGCACGAACATGATGTAGACTTCCGGGTGACCGAAGATCCAGAAGATGTGCTGCCAGAGGAGTGGCTCGCCGCCTAACTCGGGGACGAAGAAGCTCGTGATGCCCTTTCGGTCGAACTCGAGCATCGCCGTACCGACGATCAGCGGAGTGAACGCAAAGAGGATCATGAACGCCGTAATCAACATCGACCAGGCGAAGATTGGCATCCGATGCAGCGCCATCCCGGGCGCGCGCATGCGGAGGATGGAGACGATGAGCTCCGCCGCCGCACCCATCGCCGCGATCTCGGCGACCGAAAGACCGATGTCCCAGAAGTCCATCCCGAGGCCGGGCATGAAGTTCCGGTTCGTCATCGGCACATAGGCGAACCAGCCGCCAGCGGGTGCCACACCGAAGAGGAAGCTCGAGAAGATGAAGAGCCCACCCCAGGTGTAGGTCCAGAAGGCGAGGGCGGTGAGGCGAGGGTAGGGCAGGTCGCGGGTGCCGAGGAGAAGGGGCATGAAGTAGTTCGCGACCGCTTCGATGAAGGGGATGACGAACAGGAACATCATCGTCGTCCCGTGCATCGTGAAGAGCTGATTGTACGTCTCGGCGTCGACGAAATCGTTACCGGGAACGACAAGCTGCCATCGCATCAGCAGCGCCAGGAAGCCCCCTACCAGGAAGAAAGAGAAGCTAACGAAGATGTAGCGGTGGGCGATCGGGATGTTGTTGATCTCCTCGACCCAGAAGCGCAGTCCCGGTAGTGTGCCCCAGCGGACGTCGAAGGCCTTTGAAGTGAGCTCGTCGACCTCGAAGTAATCCTCGACGTGTCCTTCGAGTTCTTCTGTTCGGTGCGGGAGGGGATCGCTCGTCGGGCTCGGGGATGGCGAGGCGTGGCGGTCGTGGTGCTTGCGCTCGCTCATTGCCCGATCATTCGAGGGTTTCCAGGTACCGCAGGAGGGCCTGGAACTCGACATTGTCCAGCGGCACCGCGGGCATCTTCGCTGCGGGTTTGATCCGCTGTGGATTCGCGAGCCAGCCTCCCAGGTGACCTCGAGTGTTCGGAAGGGTTGCCGCTGCGAGGGTGCTTCGCGACGCAAGATGCGTCAGGTCAGGGCCGGTGTTGCCCACGGCGGGGGTACCACGGATCGCGTGACACGCCCGACAGGCCGTGCCCAGGAAGACCTCCTCCCCCAGAGCAGCCAATGAATCGAGCGGTGGCGCCTGCGGGAGCGTCTGCCTTCTCGACCAGTCGAGGAACTCCTGGGCCGGCTCGACCACGACACGCATCGCCATCAAGGCGTGCGAACCGGCACAATACTCCGCACACTGCCCGCGATAGGTGCCGGGCGCGTCCGCCTGGAGTCGGAGCTCGGTCGTCCGGCCGGGGATCATGTCGACTTTTCCGGCGAGCTGCGGCACCCAGAAGCTGTGAATGACGTCGGTTGCCTCGAGCCTCAACGCGATCCACTCGCCTGCCGGAAGGTGGATCTCGTTCGCCGTTTCGAAGAGGACTCGACCGGTATGGTCGAGGTACCGGACCTCCCACCACCACTGCCATCCCACCACTTCGATCGTCAGGGCTGGCTCTTCTTCTTGCGCGGCTAGAGCGCCGAGCGTTTGGAGAGTGAGCACGAAGAGACCTAGCAGGATTACTGCGGGGATGGCGACACCGCCTGCGATCACCCAGTGAACCGGACGACGATCGCCTCGTGCAGTCGGGAGGACCACTTCCAGTGGCTCGCCGTCGCTGAGCGTCGGCTCGACGGTGCTTCGGGGCGCGGATTCTTGCACTCCCGCGGAGTGTGCCCGCCTGGCCTGGGCGGCTTCGGGGCTCCGGCGCAGTGGCGGTTCGATCCCGAGAGGCCTGTGGGCGCGTGCCACTGCCCACAGAGAGAGCGCGATCACGAGGATCGAGACGACCGTACCGATCGCGAACATCACCCACCAGAGGGTGGCGATCGATCGTGCGGTGGGTCCGGCCGGAACGAGCGTCGACTGAACGCCGTCACAGCCGAACAGGACCGTCATTGTGACGATGGTCTGCGCGAGACGGGCGAGGCTGGTCGGACGACGGGGCTCTGCTCGTCGGGTCATCCGGTCTCTCCGCTGTACCGAAGAGTCACCGCTGCGAACGGATGGATCCCGCGTGACCACGGCCTGCGGTGTTGTCGGCCCATCGGTCCCGCCGGAGGGCGAAGGCCTCCGAGAAATCGCAGCTCTGCGTTACGCTTCTCGCCGCTCGCTGCGGCGTACGAAAGCCTCACTCGCGGCTCGTCGCGCCTTGATCTGCACGATTTCTCTTCGGCCTTCGTTGAAGCCTGTTTGTCTATGGCCTCTGGCGGCGCCGAGGTTGCAAGAAGGAGACCCGGGACGGGTCGCGCGGACGGCATTTTGGGCGCGCATCGCCGGCCTCAGTGCGCCCCCCCATGGGTGGAAAGCTGCGGCTACTCGTCGATCAGGGAGGATGAACGTGCTGAAACGCGGTCGGTGGTACATCGTGGGGACGCTGGTCGTCGGCCTGTTCCTGGTGGCGAGCAGTGCCCTCATCTTCCTTTACTCCGGCTTCTATTCGATCGCCGCGAATGAGCCCCACATCAGGCCGTTCCAGTGGGCGGCGCAGACGATGTCGCGGCGATCGATCCAGCGGCACGCAGCAAACGTTGAAGCGCGCTCGCTCCGGGACCCTGACCTGATCCGACGTGGCCTCGTCATCTACCAGCAGGAGTGTCGCACCTGCCACGGCGCGCCGGGCGTCGAGTCACCGCTCATCGGCCGCGGCATGAACCCGACTCCGACCCGCCTCGCCGTCCACGCTTCCGATTGGTCCGACCGGGAGCTCTACTGGATCATCAGGAATGGCATCAAGATGGCCGGCATGCCTGCCTTCATCCACGGCCTCTCCGACGACGACATCTGGGCCGCCACGGCGTTCGCCCGTCGCCTGCCGGACCTGACCGAAGAGGAGTACGCTCGCATGCTCCTCGCCGCAGAGGGACAGATCGACCCTGCGACTGTGACCTGGATCGATGACGGCGCCGGAGGTTGGAACCGTCTCGCCCTGGATGGAAGGGCCTCGAGAGGGAAGGAGTTGATCGACAGGTACGGCTGCGGAACCTGCCACACCGTACCGGGCGTGCCAGATGCGGTAGGAAAGGCCGGGGCGCCGCTGACGAGTTGGGCTGAACGCCACTATATCGCTGGGACGCTGCTCAACACTCCTGAAAACCTGGTGGCGTGGATCTCGGATCCGCAAAGGGTCGAGCCCGGAACCGCGATGCCGAACCTCGGGGTGCCGCAGCAGGAGGCGCTCGACATCGCGGCGTATCTGTTCACCCTCGGCTCAATACCTCGTGCGCTGGCACGGATCACGGGAGTCACCGAGGACGCCGCCGACCGATAGGGGCGGTCGAGCCGTTCAGGGATGCACCCTCGGTTCCCCGGCTCACCATACGATGGCTGAACCATGGTGATGTATTCGAGTCGTCCCGCCAGGTGTCATTCCCGCGAAGGCGGGAATCCAGAAGGCTCGAAGCCGACGGGGTGACTGGATCCCCCCGTTCGCGGGAAGACGACGTGTCGGCTCGGCGGAAACGTCGCCGCAATTGTGACACGAGGTAGCTAGCACCTGTCGCCGTCAACGCAGGCAAAGACCCGAACGGTAGAGAGCCGCGGCAGGTCCGAAGTTCCGGGACTGGCGTGAAGGCGCCACGTCACTCGCTGACCCTCGGTGATCAGGATCGGCTCCGAGACATGCTGATTTCCCCTTCCCAGGTCGACCGAAGGCTTCGCGACCAATCGAATGGTCGCGCTCCGGCCCAAGGGTAGATGAAGGGCTTGCTCCGAAACGGGGTCGACGCGGCCCAGAAACGTCTCCGCGCCGGCATCGAGTGCGTACACGCGAATCGAGTTGGGCGTTGCGTTATCCACGTCGATCTCGGTCGCCCCCATCCATCTCTCGGGCCCTGCGGTGGCCGGGCCGTTCTGCGCGCATGCCGCGACTCCCGCAAGCAGTAAGGCCAGCGCGGGAATGCATCTGTACTTCATGGTCCCTCTCCTTACCAGAAGAGGCATCGAGAGACCGCGACAGATGCCGTGCTGCTGCGTTTTTTGGAAGTGTAGTACTGCAGGAATCCCACGATCCGACGAGGGGGAGTCCCTCGAAGAACTCATATTCTGCGTTACTGCACCCGTTCGCCCTGAAAGGCGAATGCGGTCCTCTCCAGCCTCGGAAATGATCTCCTGGACACCGGTCGGATTTTGCACGTTCGGTGCCGAACCCGGATCGGCCTCCGAACAGGGTCCGCGGCGGGCCGGAGCAGATCTTTATTCCCGAGGGCTTCCGTCAGGGAGAGGGCCGACATCGTCGGCTTCCGGCGTATGTGCGGTGTTGGCAGGGAAGATGGAGAAGGGGGACGCCGGAGCCGGAACCTCCAGGGGAGAATTCCGGCTCCGTCAGGGAGGGTCAGGTATCGCGATCTCCCGCCTTGCCCCGGCGCCGCACGGAGCCGATAACGAGCGCGGCCGCTACAAGAGAAAGGGCGGACGGCGGTAGCGAAGAATCACGTCGGTCCGAGTCGGAACGGGAGGCAACCGGCTCACCACGAAGGGCGATATCGGCGCAGCTGTAATAGATGTCGTCGTTGCCGCCGTCCGCCGTTCGCCCACCGAAGCCGTTTTCCTGCTTGTCGTACATCACCTGAATGAGCTGCAGGGTGCACGTCTCGCATTCGGTCTCCGGGAAGGTGATCTCCACGGTCTGCTCGGCATCTTCGGCATCCTCGATCCCGTCGAGAACGACGTGCGTGTTCTCCTCGTCGATGTCGTCGATCGCCTCCGGATCGGGGAACGATTCGCCATCGGCGTTGAACGAAACCCTGTAGTGGCTCGGGTGGTTTACCGTCTCACGCAGCCGCAACTCGATGGTCTCGCCCGGGCGGAAGACGTTGATGATCTCGCTCCGTCCCTCCACCCCGCACGGACCGATCTTCTGAGGCGAGGTCCGGGCGCACTCCGAACCGACCCGGGAGGTTGGGTAGTCCATACAGACGTGCGCTTCGGCTTGCTCCGGCCCGCCGGCGATCGCCATCAGTCCCGCGACCAGGGACAGCGCAAACAAATGCAGCAACTGCTTCATGGAACCTCCACGGCTCGGGGGGCTAATTTCGGGAAGGGCGAGAAGCCCCATCCCTGTGGCTTAGTATCTCTGGTCACAGGTACGCCGACGTATTCCGAGTCCCCAAGAGTGGTCATCCCCGCGAAGCATGCACCCGCGGCAGTAAGCGGGGGGCCCCAGGGGCTCAGTCGGCTGCGGTGCTCTGGATTCCCGCCTGCGCGGGAATGACGAATGGAAATGGAAGAGGACCAGATACGTCGTCCTATTTCCGGCACAGAGCCGCCGGCTCAGGGCAAAGCCACGGTCGACGGCCAACGTTCAACCGCTAGGATAGTTGGCATCCGGAAAGTCGGATACCAACGGCGTGGTTTCCAGGCCGGAAACGAGAGATTTTTCGCAAGGTCAAGGAGCGCAAGGATTTGCGCGGAGGCGTACTGAAGTACGCCGCACAAGCAAACCTGCGGCGCGACGCCGAGATTGCGAAAAAGAACCGTTTCCGGACGGAAACTAGTATAGGCGCATCAGGCATGATCAGGGAAGAGCCGCGTCGGCAGTTGTACGGGGGCGCAGTGACAGGTACAATGGGTGAACACCGTTCGGGGCCTTAGGGAGCCCCGGCCGCCCACCGATCCAGATCGAGCAGTTCACCTCGAATCATCGACTCCTCGCTGCCCACACCGCCCAAGATGCAGAGCGCCCAGCTGACAGAGTTCGGAAAACCCCTCGTTCTGAACGAGATCCGCGGACCGGAGCCGCAGGGAAGGGAAGTGCTGCTCGAAACTGTCGCATGCGGCGTATGTCATTCAGACCTGCACATGGCCGACGGGTACTACGATCTCGGTGGCGGAAGGCGAACGTACCTGAAGGCCGCCGGGATGAGCCTTCCGCGAACGCTCGGACACGAGGTCGTCGGGCGAGTGCTGGCTGTCGGGCCGACCGCCGAGGGAGCCGAGGCGGGTGAGGTTCGCCTGGTCTACCCGTGGATCGGATGCGGCGAATGCAAGGAGTGCGGCCGGGGCGCCTCCCACCTCTGCGGCCGGTCGCGTGCTATCGGCGTCTTCACCGACGGGGGCTACAGCGATCACGTGTTGGTTCCCGATCCGCGCTTCCTTCTCGAGATCGGTGACCTCCGGCCGGAGATCGCCTGCTCCTATGCCTGTGCTGGGTTGACCGCTTTCAGCGCGCTGCGGAAAATCACGCCCCTCGATCCCGACGACGGCCTCCTGATCATCGGCGCGGGCGGCCTCGGGCTGATGGCCCTCCAGCTGGTCCGAGAGCTCACCGACACCCGCGTGATCGTCGTCGATTCCGACGCCCGGAAGCTGGAGGCGGCAGCGCGTTTCGGCAACTGGTCCTTGATTGACGCCAGCAACCGCTCCGCATTCGCCCAGATCCGCACGCTCACGAGAAGGGCCGGTGTCGCTGCGGTCGTGGACTTCGTCGGCTCGGGCGAGACGGCCCGTCTCGGCTATGGATCGCTCGCCAGGAACGGTACGCTCGTCGTCGTCGGGCTCTATGGCGGCCAGCTCGTCGTCCCAACGCCGGCGCTACCCCTGAAGAACGTGACGATCCGAGGCTCCTACACAGGCAGCCTCTCCGAGCTCCGGTACCTCGTCTCCATCGTAAGGGCTGGCCAGCTCCGCCCTCTCCCGGCCAAGACTTTCCCCCTCGATTCGGCGCAAGAAGTCCTCGACCGGCTCCGTTCCGGTGACATCGTCGGCCGCGCTGTCCTCCGCCCGACCTCGACCCCCGCCACGCCGCCCGCAAAACAATGACGACACAACCACCTAGCGGTTTGCTCAGGGCTCTGGACGGGAATCACACCTGGCTCGAGGAAGGGGTGATGCAGGCACCGTCCCCGAGTGTGAATAGAGAATAGTGAAGGGTGAATGCGTCCTCTCCGCGCTTCACCCTTTACCATTTACTATTTACCATTCTCACTATTCACCATTCATCATTGGGTCATGCGATTTCGAAAGATCGGAGTGGTCGGCGCCGGTACCATGGGGAGCGGCATCGCAGCGCTCTCGGCGTCCGCAGGAGTGCCCGTGGTCCTTCTCGATGTGCCCGGCGAGGATGAGCCAAACAGGTCGGCGAGGCAGGGTCTCGAGCGTACGATGAAGGCGAAGCCAGCCGCGTTCATGGACCCTGCTCGAGTTGCGTTCGTCGAGCTCGGCAACATCAGGGACGACCTCGCCAGGCTGGCCGAGTGCGATTGGGTGGTCGAAGCGATCATCGAACGCCCGGAACCAAAGCGGGAGTTGTATCGACGTCTCGAAGAAGTCCTCCCGGCCGACACGATCGTCACGACGAACACGTCTGGCATCCCGATCGGAGTCCTCCTGGAGGGCCGCCCCCAGTCCTTTCGACGCCGATTCCTCGGAACCCACTTCTTCAATCCTCCCCGCTATCTCCACCTCCTGGAACTGATCCCCACCTCAGGGACCGACCCGGGGGTCGTGGAGGCGATCAGTGAGCTCGGGGATCGCGTGCTCGGCAAAGGCGTCGTCGTCGCGAAAGACGTCCCCGGGTTCATCGCCAACCGCCTTGGGGTGTTCGCCAGCGTTCAGACGATGCGGCTGATGGAGGAGCACGGGCTGACGATCGACGAGGTCGACCTGCTCAACGGTTCGCTGGTCGGTCGTCCCAAATCGGCAACCTTCCGAACGGCGGACCTTTCGGGACTGGACGTCCTCCGCGACGTCCGTTTCAGCCTCTCGGCCGCCACCGGTGAGGATTTCGCGATGCCCACCTGGGTCGACGAGCTCGTCGAGCGAGGGGATCTCGGGACGAAGAGCGGCGCCGGGTTCTACAGGAAGGAGGGGAAGCAGATCCTGACGTTGGATTGGAGGACGGGCGGATACCATCCGCAGGAATCGCCTGAGATCCCGGGTGTGGCCGCGCTACGAGGCCGTCCCTTGGCCGAACGAGTGAGGAGTGTCTTGGAGTTGCCAGGCAAGTATGGCGAGTTCACGCGAGCGGTCTACGCACGGACTTGGCACTACACGCTCGATAAGGCACCGGAGCTCGCGTACGATCTCCCCTCCGTCGACCGAGCCCTGGAATGGGGCTACGGCTTCGAGCTGGGTCCATTCAAGCAGATGGACGCCGTCGGACTGGACCTCGTACGCCGCAACCTCGCCGACCAGGGTCTCGAGACGCCCGACCTCCTGCGGAGCGCCGGTGCGGGCTTCTATCGGACCAACGGTGTGACCAGGTACCTGACGTTTGGCGGCGAGGAAGCGACTCTTTCAGTCGCGCCGGGTAAACTCTCCCTCGGTTCCATCCGGCGCGGGGGCGGCGTCATCGACGAGAGCGACGAGGCGGCGATCCTCGATCTGGGTGACGGCGTGGTGATCTTCGAGTTCCGCTCGAAGATGGGGACATTGGGGGCTGGCGTCATGAAGCTGTTGGCCCGTTCGATGGATCTCGTCGAGCGCGAGAACCGGCCCGGCCTGGTCGTCGGCCACGAGGACCCCCGCGCCTTCAGCGCTGGAGCGAACCTGGTGTCGATGCTCGAGTCGGCACGAGGTCAGCGGTGGGACGAGGTCGGAGACGTCCTCCGACAGTTCCAGCAGACCATCCTCCGAATTCGACGCGCCCCTTTCCCCGTCGTTGCGGCGCCCTTCGGCCTGACGCTAGGCGGTGGCGCCGAGATCGCTCTCTACTCCGATCGGGTGCAGGCCCACGCCGAGCTGTCCATGGGCCTGGCCGAAACCGGGGTGGGCCTGCTCCCCGCCGGCGGGGGCACCACCGAGCTCGTGTTCCGTTTCACCGAGAATCTGGCGCCGTACGACGGGGCCGATCCATTCGAAGCGGTCCGCCGCGCGTTCGGGCTCATCGCGATGGCGCAGACCAGTGGTAGTGCTCTCGAAGCCCGGAACATGGGGCTGCTCCGGGCCTCCGATCGGATTACGATGAACCGTGATCGCCTGATCGCGGATGCCAAGGCTCGAGTCTTGGACCTCGCTCCCGGCTACACGCCGCCCTTGCCCCGTTCCCTCGAAGCGCTCGGCAAGAAGGCCCTCGGCAACTTGCACTACGGGATCCGGGCGATGCGCGAGGCCGGCCAGATCACGGACCACGAAGTCACCATTGGGGACGAAGTCGCCTACGTGCTTTGCGGTGGCGACGGCTCGCCGCGGCAGGTCTCCGAACAGGACCTCCTCGACCTCGAGCGGGAGGCGTTCTTGTCCCTGCTGGGAACCGAAAAGACGCAAGAGCGAATCGCCCACACGCTCGAAACGGGGAAGCCTTTGCGGAACTGACGGGGTAGGAGTCATCAGTGCGGGCATCAGCAAGGAGATCGTCATGCAGGAAGCCGTAGTGGTGAGCGCCGTCCGGAGTCCGGTAGGGCGGGGGAAGCAGGATGGATCGCTCGCAGGAGTCCACCCGATCGACCTATCGGCAACCGTGATCCGTGGCGCGGTCGACGCCGCCGGAGTCGATGCCTCGGATGTGGAGGATGTGCTCTGGGGGTGCGCGACGCCTGAGGGACCCCAGGGATCCAACATTGCGCGCCTGGCGCTGCTTCGGGCAGGCCTTCCGGTGGAAGTCTCGGGGACGACCATCAATCGTTTCTGCTCGTCCGGTCTGCAGACGATTGCGATGGGCGCTCAAGCGATCATGACGGGGATGGCTGACGTGGTCGTCGCGGGTGGCGTCGAGATGATGAGCCAGGTTCCCATGGGTGGCTATCACAAGGAACTTCACCCCGATCTCGGCGATGCCTACATCGCCATGGGCTTCACCGCAGAGAGGGTGGCGGAGCGGTGGGGGATCGCCCGAGAGGATCAGGACGAGTGGGCACTCCGAAGCCATCGCCTGGCGGCGCAGGCCTGGAACGACGGCCGATTCGACGGGCAAGTCGTGCCGATTCCCCTCGAGCTGGATCGGTGGGACGGCACCACGCGAACCACAGAGCAAGACCTCTTCCGCCAGGACGAGCTGATTCGTCCCAACACATCGCTCGAGAAGCTCGCGAAGCTGAGGCCGGCCTTCAAGGTGGGCGGTACGGTCACGGCCGGCAATGCCTCGCCTTATTCCGACGGCGCCGCCGCGGTCGTGATGATGAGCCCGGAAAGAGCGGACGAATTCGGCATCCAGCCGATCGCCCGCTTCGTTACCTTCGCGACCGCCGGCGTCGAACCGGACATCATGGGCGTGGGGCCGATCAGGGCGGTGCCGAAGGCGCTCGAACGAGCCGGCATGAGTCTCGACGACATCGACCTGATCGAGTTCAACGAAGCGTTCGCCGCGCAGGTACTGGCGGTCGTGCGCGACCTCGACCTGCCGGAGGAGAAGACCAACGTCAACGGCGGGGCCATCGCGCTCGGCCATCCTCTGGGCGCCACCGGAGCGAAGCTCTCGACCCAGCTCATCCACGAGCTGCGCCGCCGCGGCGGCGGAACCGGCCTGGTGACGATGTGTGTAGGCGGCGGGATGGGTGCAGCAGGAGTCTTCGAGGTATACGCGTAGGCGAAAGACGACCAGTCGAGAGAGCCCTATTCGTCATTCCCGCGGGAATCCAGGAATCGGCAGGCGACGGAGCAACTGGATCCCCGCCTTCGCGGGGCTGACATTCCGCAGGGTTCCGGGCAAGACCGATCAGATGCCGAGGTAAGCCCGCCGAACGTCGGAGTTATCCAGCAGCTCGTCTCGGGAGCCGGCGAGCGCTACCTGACCGGTTTCGAACACATAGCCGCGCGTCGCAATGCGGAGCGCGGCGTTGGCATTCTGCTCCGCAAGGAGTACCGAGGTCCCCCGTCGGTTCAGCTCGGCTACCGCGTCGAAGACTTCTTCGACGACGAGAGGGGCGAGGCCGAGAGAGGGTTCGTCGAGGAGGAGCAGCTTCGGTCGGGCCATCAGCGCTCGGCCGATCACCACCATCTGTTGCTGTCCGCCGCTGAGAGACCGGGCCGCGTCCCCTGCCTTCTCCCGCAGCACCGGGAAGAGCGAGAAGACCTCCTCCATCGACCGCTCGACCCCGGCCCGATCGCGCCGATGGGGGTATGCTCCCAGTGCGAGGTTCTTCCGCACGGACAGCTCGGGAAAGAGGTGCTTGCCTTCCGGACCGAGCGCGATACCCGCTCGCACGACCTCATACGCGGGGCATCCCGCGAGCTCACTTCCATCGAACCGGATCGATCCCGTCAACGGACGCAACAGCCCCGCTATTGTTCGGAGAAGCGTCGATTTTCCGGCGCCATTCGCTCCCAGAAGGACGACGATCTCACCCTTCTCCAGGTGCAGGCCGACCTCGCGCAGCGCCACGACCCGGCCATACCGGACCGTCAGCGAGTCCACGTCAAGCATCCCTGCGGCCTCCCAGGTACGCCTCGATCACGGCGGGATCGGAGCAGATCTGGTCGGGCGGGCCTTCCGCGATTTTCTGTCCGTGATTCAACACGATAATCGTGTCGGCCAGGGCCATCACCATTCGCATTTTGTGCTCGACGAGGCACACGGTAGTGCCTGACGACACGATGTATCGGATGAGCTCGGCAAGTGCTGCGGTCTCATTCGCGTTGACACCTGCAGCGGGCTCATCGAGCAGCAGGAGCTTGGGCTGCGAGACCAGCGCGAGGGCGATGGCCACCCGCTTCTGCGCCTCCTGTGGCAGGGACCCGACAGGAAGCGGCGCCAGCTCGGGGATACCCACGAACTCGAGCACCCGCATCGCTCGGTCCCGACACTCCGCCTCCTCCCGTCGGGCGCGCGGCGTTCGAAGGATAGCGTCCCAGAGGTTCGTACGTGTGTGCATGCGATAGCCGATGAGCACATTTTCGAGAGCGCTCGCGGTTGGAAACAGCCGGGTGGTCTGGAATGTCCGGCTGATCCCACGTCTCGCGATCCGGTGCGAAGGAAGCCCGGTGATGTCGTCGCCCTCGAAGAAGATCCGTCCCGAAGTGGGCTTGTGGAAGCCGTTGAGGAGGTTGAAGAGCGTCGACTTACCGGCTCCATTCGGACCGATGATGGCCGTGACGGCACCGGCCCCGATAACGAGATCGACGGCGTCGACGGCCTTCAGGCCGCCAAAGTCAATTCCCAGCTTCTGCGTGCGGAGGAGCATGGGAGGGGCGTGCGCGATTCTTTGGGGATGGACTCGACGGCGCGGCCGATGGCCCGGGCTTCGTCTTGCGATCACTCAGCCGCTGGCCGATGCGGTTCACGAGACCGGCGATCCCCGTCGGTGCGAAGATGATCGAAAGGACGAGCAGCGGTCCCAGGATGAGCAGCTGGTACTCCTCGAACGCGAGCAACCCCTGGGTCGCCGCCATCAGGAGGAGAGTTCCCACGAGCGGACCGGCCAGGGACGCCGCACCCCCGATCATCAGGTAGAGCAGCATGTTGAACATCATGACGAGGCCGCTCACGCTGGGCCCCAGATAGCCGAGGAATGGGGCGTAGAGAGCACCGGCGAAGCCGGCCAGCGAAGTTGAGATCGTGAAAGAGAGCCGCTTGGTCCTCCCGACGTTGATCCCGATCGCCTCCGCCAGATGTTCGTCATTGCGGATCGCGAGGAGTGTGCGCCCGACGAGCGATCGGGAAAGGTTCCGAACCGCGAGAATCGTCAGGGCAAGACAGAAGAGATAGAGGTAATACTGGGCCTCGAGTGACTCGAACGTTAGCGGCCCGATCCGGGTCGGCGGAGGAACGCCAATCAGTCCGTCCGTTCCGCCTGTGACCCCCTCCCACAGGTCGAGGATGCCCGTGATCACCACCCCCACACCCAGGGTGAAGATGGCGAAGTAGTCTCCCCTGGTCCTCAGGGCGACCATTCCGACGAGGAAGCCGAGGAACGCCGTGACCGCCACGGCGGTGGGGAGGGCAAGCCAGAAGGAGAGGTCGAAGCGGACGGCCAGGATTCCTGCTGTGTATGCCCCGATCCCGAAGAATCCAGCGTGGGCGAGGGAGAGCTGCCCCGTCTCGCCGACCAGCACATTCAGCCCATAGACCGCGATCGCCGTGATGAAGGCGGTGATCA
Organism: Gemmatimonas sp.; assembly: GCA_009380025.1. Lineage (GTDB taxonomy): Bacteria > Gemmatimonadota > Gemmatimonadetes > Longimicrobiales > Longimicrobiaceae > WHSP01. The sequence goes on from WHSP01000030.1 coordinate 33,164, forward strand.
CGATCGAAAGGAAGTACAAGTTGTCCGTGAGGAAGGGAAAGGCGAGGGCAGCCAACAGGGCGGCAAGCCAGAGGATACGGGTGGTCGGTACCCGCATGATCAGACTCCCCGGGTGAAGAGACCGGTCGGGCGGAAGGCCAGGACGACGACCAGTACCGCGAAGGCGATCAGCTGCGAAAAGGACGAGGAGATGTACGTGCCGCCGAGCACCTCGACGAGGGCAAGCAGGTATCCGCCTACGACGGCTCCCGGAATGCTGCCCATCCCCCCGAGGATGATGATGACGAAGGCCTTCAAGTTGACCGCCTCACCCATCGTTGGGGAGATCAGGTTCAGAGGCGCGACCAGAGCGGCGGCAAAGGCGGCGAGCGCGGCTGAGATCGCGAATGTGAGCATCGCAATCTTTCGCGTATCGATCCCCACGAGCAACGCGCCCGCTCGGTCCTGAGCCATCGCCTCGATCGCCGCGCCCGTGGTCGTCCTCTTGAGGAAGAGAGATAGGCCGATCATCACGGCGACGGCCGCCACGATCACGAGCAGTCGTTGCGTAGCCACGGGGAGGCCGAACAGCACAACCGTCCCCGAGAACGGCGACGGAAGGCGCCGAAACTCGGCTCCCCACGCGAGTTGCGCTCCCGCTTCGAGAAAGAGCAGGACGCCGAGCGCGGCGATCATCGAGTGCAGGCGGGGTGCGTGACGCAGTGGGTTGAACACGACCCGCTCGAGAGCCACGCCGATCCCGGCCAGAACGATGACCGCGACGGCAATCGCCCCGATGTAGCCCATCCCGTAGACCACTGCCGCCACGAACGTGATGTACGCCCCGACCATGTACAACGCGCCGTGGGCGAAGTTGGGAATCTTGAGCACACCGTAGACGAGTGTCAGCCCGAGGGCGACGAGGCCGTAGATGCTGCCCAGCGCGATCCCGTTCACCAGCTGCTGAAAGAAGAGAGTCATGCGAGTGGGCTACTCGACCGGGGCGCCGCGCCCGCTCCTCCGAGGAATCGGAATCGCGGTGTACTCGCCATTCTGGATGAAGGCGGTCACTACGTCGCCCGTCAGATGACCCTCCTTCGTCACTGTGTCGTACTCGTACGGCTTCCGATCTTCACTCAGCTGCCGGGCGGCCTCGGTGAGTTGGCCACGAATTGCCTGGGGGTCGGCCACCGTGCCTGCTAGCTCCATCGCCTGCGCCACGATGTGCATGCCGAAGTAGTTCAGTGCGACCTCCGACGTCGGCAGCCGCTCCCGCCCGAACTTCTCGTGGAACCGCTCCACGAAGCCCACGGTGCCCACGCTGGTGTACGCCTCGAGCGGATACACCCCGACCGACCCTTCTAGCTCTGTGCGTGGGATGATCTGCTCCATCTCCTCGAACTTCGCCTGGTCCATGACGATGAACCCACCCTCGTAGCCTTGCTGCCGCAAGGCATGGACGATCAGCGCCGTCGGTTGCGACGGTCCCCCCACGAGGATAACGTCTGGCGCGTCTGCGAGTGTCTGGGTTACCGGGCCGGCAAAGTCTGTGGTGGTGTTGTAGTCGACGCTGTGATCACCCAGGACCTCTCCCCCCTGACGGCGCCACTCTTCCGTGACCCCCTCGGCCCACGCTCTGCCATACGAGGTGTTGGTGGGGAGGACGCCTAGCCGGTTCCCGTAGGCTTCCATCGTCGCGCCTACGAACGGCTCGAAATAGCCGTCGTATCGCGGCGGGATCATCAGGGTCAGGGGATTCGCGGCTTCCAGGATCCGCGGGTCGCTGCTGTAGGCGCTCAGAAGGAACTCAGGCGGGCGCACGCTCATCGGCTGAACTGCCAGGATGCCGCCGACGTGCGGAACGAAGATCACCGGCGTCCGCGATTGTTGGAGCAGCCGCCGAACGTTGGTGGCGCTCTCGTTCGGCAGATACCGATCGTCCAGCGTCACCAACTCGAACCGCACGGCCTGTTCGTTCACTTCGATGTCGCCCGCCTGATTCAGCTCATCGATCGCCATCGTCAAGCCGTTCACGACGTTCTGGCCGTAGAACGCAGCGCCGCCGCTGAGCGGTCCGCTGAAGCCGATGTTCACGACCTCGGTACCATCCGCATCGGTACCTTCGGAGGCCTCGTCAGAGCATGCTCCGACGGTGACGACGATGAGACCTAGCGCGAGCAGACGATGGCTGGAGATCATCGTGGGTTCCCGCGAGGTAAGAGTTCGACACGGCGGATCGCCGTTTGGGGGAGACGAACGGGGGATGATGCGATGCGCTCGCGGCATAGCGGCGCCGGCTCGAGCGGGACGGAAGCCGTTGCGCGCACGGAGTATGGCGGTCCGAACAATGTTCGACCATCCAGTATCGCGCTCGCTTCCGTCACACGCAAGGAAGCACCTCGGTTCGGCTATTGAAATGTCGCGGCATCGCCGAGTCAACTGCACATGGGTCTGCCTACTACTGCCCAGCCGGCCATCCGCCTGGGTACCGGAATCCCGAGCCATTCGTTGGGCGTGGCGTCCTGGTCGTGTGGTGCGGGAATCTTCCCACCCTCCGCTGACGGCGCCCGTGGCCGCCCGCTCCACGGCGTAAGCCGCCCGCTCCACGGCGTAAAATGCGCTCGAGCACACTTCGGGTTATTTTGGGGAAGGTCTGCACAGTGTCGACCGATGCGGCGGAGGAGGAGCGCTGTGCCGCACACGTCGAGGGGTCCCGCTATGGCTCATCAGGGAGAAATCACCCGGATACTCGCCGAACAGGGCAAGATCGGGCGCGAAGCGCTCGATCAACTGCTGCCGCTCGTCTATCAGGAATTGCGGCGCGTCGCCCACCGTCGCTTGCGACAGGAGCGCGGCGATCACACGCTCGCCACTACCGACCTCGTCCATGAAGCCTACCTCAAGCTCGTCGGCCTCGAGCGAATCAAGTGGGAGAACCGGGCACAGTTCTTCGCGCTGTCTGCCCGGGCGATGCGGCGGATCCTGGTCGACTATGCCGTACGCCGAAAAGCGCAGAAGCGCGGTGGGGGGGGACCCAAGCTGGCATTGAGCGAGGTGAGCCTGCCGGTCGAACAGAGCGCCGACCAGCTGCTGGCGCTCGACGCCGCGCTCGAGCGCCTGGCCGCGCGCAATCAGCGGCACTGCCGGATCGTGGAGTGCCGCTACTTCGCGGGGATGAACATCGAGGAAACGGCCGAGGCGCTGGGCGTCTCG
>WHSP01000310.1 GCA_009380025.1 Gemmatimonas sp.
CGCAGCAGCTGTTCCTCAACGGCTCCCCACCCCTAGTCGAAGCGTCCTTCGATGCGCTCGAGACGTGGAGGCAGGACCCCTCCTACGCCGAGATCGCGGCCATGGATCAGTACGCCGGCCCCTGGACCGAATACGGCATGCTCCTGTCCTCCAACCTGCAGCCGGAGCCCGGCATATCCCAGACGATCTGGCTGACGTTCCCGCTGCAGTCCTGCCGTGCCTGCGCCCCGTTCGGCTTCGCCGGTGTTAGGTACACCTTCGACCTCTCCGGCCAGCTCATCGCCCAGTCGATGCTCCCCATGGACCAATCGCAGCCCCGGTAACAGCCTCAGCCTCACCCGGGCGTAGGGGCGAGGCATGCCTAATGTTGCATTTTCACCAACGGTCCAAGAAAGGCTGACCGGACCCGATTCACGAGTCCACCCCTGATGGGAGTCCATCTAACGGTGGACCTGCCCCCGATCTTGATCCAGGCCCTATGCGAGTCTGCGGGCTGCTTCAGTCTCTCGGATGTACTCCCTGGGGGCCAGATCGCCCAGGGCTGAATGCGGTCGTTCCTCGTTGTACTCCCTTCTCCACGCCTCCGTCCGCTCCCGGGCGTCGGCCAGCGACAGGAACTAGGAGGCGTTGAGCAGCTCTCGCCGCACACTCGCATTGAAGGACTCGATGAAGGCGTGTTGAGGAGCAAGCCGTCGTCGTCCGTCGCATGTTTCAGGCATTCGATCTCGGGGAGTCGCTCCTCGGGATCGTGAACGTCATAAACGAGGAGGGGATCCTCACCTTCTCCGGCAAGACGTGGGCGACGCCGACCTGGCCCAACGCCGGTCCTGGCGGCGACCGTGGCGACGGCCGATCCAACGCACAGCAGGTCATGGCACGAGCTCACCGTCGGGCTTGGCAATCGTCCCGGCCAGCCTGTCCTGTACGTCCTCGCGTAGGGCGTCGTTCTCCGCGAGCTTGGGAACCCTGGGGCGGCTCGCACGCCGCTCCGCGCGCCACTGCCAGTCGTGGGCTCGGTACTCCACGGCAGAGCTGCGCGTCGACGCGTTGCGGCGCAGTTCCCGCGAGACGCCGACGGCGAACGACCTACGCGGCGCGAGATTTCCCGCACTCTCAGTTGCTGAGTGCCAGATCGCGATCTCCTCCCGTTCAGCAAACAACAGATAGCGCCCCGACAGCGGAACCAACG
>WHSP01000311.1 GCA_009380025.1 Gemmatimonas sp.
TACCGATCCGTGGTCAGCAGCAACGGGATTTTGCACTTTGACATCCTAACCTGTGGAGGAAGGAGACGGCGCCGAGTTGGGGGTGGGTGGGGGCCGTTGGACAGCGCTTGTGGAGCAGAGTGCGGATCGCCCGCAGGAGGATGCCGAGCAGGGCCGTGGTGAGCGAGGAATCGTGGGGCAGGAACGGGCGCAGGCGCTTCGGCAGCGAGAAGACCCACTGGCGCACGGGCAGCGGCGGGAAGACCTCATCGCTCAGGTGGGCGGCGAGCTCGACCATGCGGCGCGTGTTGCAGGAGGGGCAGACGCCGCGGCCCTTGCAGGAGAAACCGATCAGACGTTCGCGAGCCCCAGTCATCGCAGCGGGCGCGGGCGAAGCCGTAGGCCAGGATACCGCAGCGCAGATAGGCACGGAAGTCGTCCTCGACCCATCCGGGAACGATCTGGCCGAAGGGATCGGCCGGGTCGGCTTGAGCGAGGAAGCTCTCGAGATGATGCTGGACGATGGGATAGAACGCACTGGCGGTGGGGTCGCGCCGGCGGTAGACGGTGGTGGCGGACGCCGTCGTTGCGGAACCGACGCGCCAGACGGTGGACTGTTGTGACGTCGAGGCGTCGGTTGCGCCCATGAGGCGGGAACGGGGGGGGAGTACTGCGGCTCGAGGCGGGACGACCCCGGTGGCGCACGGCGAGGGCTCGCGGAATACAGTAAGCAAACCCGGAGGATCGGCGCTTGACGAAATGGGCCGCACTTGGGCGGGACCGACCCGAATGGCGGCTGGCGGTCCCTATGCGCCCGTTTCAAGGAGCGCAGCGATTCGGTGCTGCGCCCGGGGCAGAGCGAGTTCGGCGAGTTCCTGCCCCTGACCCAGCGTGCGCCGTCGGAAGGCCATTCGCGGCACGGATCGCCTGCCGGCGAGGTAAGCACCGCGTCGTAGGTCACCCTGACATGGGAGAAGGCGTGGCGGACGCTTCCGAGCGGACGTTCCACCGCGACGTCGATTCCCGCCCAGTCCCGGGCCGCCCGACGGGCCCCCGCGAAGATCGATTCGCCGGCCGAGCGCGCTACTCCGGGAAACTCCCACATTCTCGCGAGTCGTCCCCGGCCCGGTCGGCGCACCAGCAGGAGAGCCTCCTCGTGCCGCACTACGGCGACCGAGTGCAGTTCGATGGGCGTTTCCCG
>WHSP01000312.1 GCA_009380025.1 Gemmatimonas sp.
GGAATCTCATCCCTCTCCGCCCGACCGAGGACTCCGTTCCCGTCCCATCGTTCGGTCAGGTAGACGAACAGGGACTGTACCGAGGCGGGGAGGCCAAGTCGCTCGGCCAGCATCGTCGCCACCTCGCACAAGGCGGTGTAATGCGGTTCTCTGTACCTCGCGGCAACAGGAAGCCTTCTCGCGATCTCATAAGGGCGTCTCACCAATGAGGTGTCGAACGGAGGCAGGGCTCGTTCACCCCCGCCAAGCTCTGAGCGCGAGAACCGTGCTCGACCGGGGTGAGGTGCTCGGTCATGCTCTGCCCGAAGATCCGGGTGGACTCCTCGGCGTCGGTAGTGCACCCCGAGTAAGTGAGAAGGCAGGCGTAATAGGTCTGCGACGCGGTGTCCGCGTCGACATTTGCCAGGTCGGCAAGCCGCATCGCCATCAGGGTGGCGTGTAAACCGTGCTCGAAGGGGAAGCCCATGCCCAGATCGGTCGCCAAGCATGCGGCGGCGATCATCTCAGCGGTCCGGACTCGGTCGGTGGCCGGAGAGGCTTTCTCGGTCATTGGTAGTCATGGGCAGTGCCCGCGGGCGGGTCTGTTTCCCCGTTCTCCTTTCAATCCGTGCGTGCGGTTCTCTCGCACACGGCTTACCGATGGTCGTCTTGGCATGGTTACCCAGCTCCCCGGTAGCGTACGCCTCGGAGGCGATATAGGCCGTGGGCTTCGAACCAGTCCCGAGTCCAAGCCTCGGCTCGTCCGTACCGGTCGAGCTGGTTGAACTTTTGGGCGGCGTTGGCCGGTCCGGTAGTAGTTGACCCATCCCCGCAACACTTGATTGAGATCAGAGATCACAATCCCTGATGTCTTTGTGGGCGCGGTTACGACCGGTGAGGGTCTTGATCTTCTGGCGTATCTGTTTCATGCTCCGCTGTGCCAGCCACCGATGCAGGTAATAGCGGCGAATACCCTGTCCGAGCCAGTGCTGCCCTGGCGAGCTTCGACTGGGACGGTCCCAAGGCATCCCGGATACTCCGAGAGATCGGTGACGTCAGTGATGCCGCATGTCGGTTCCTGGCCAGCCGGCGGCCCATGGCGACCTCGGCGCTGTGAGTTCATGCAGGCAGCGGGTTGGTGGTGGAGTATCTCGGCGCGGCGAAGGACTACGTCGCAAAATTCAATGCCGAGGTAGCG
>WHSP01000313.1 GCA_009380025.1 Gemmatimonas sp.
CGGTAACCAGGTGGCAGAAGTTGCCGAAACCGTCCTGATGTGACCGGAAAGGAGTGGGGGGATCGATCTTCAGGACGCAGGGGGTCAACAAGTCGTCGAAACGTGTCGGATGTATGCCCAGCGCCAGGATCATGGGCGTTGGTTGCGAGCAATCGAACTCGATTTCGCTGCCGGCCCTGATTCTCACCGGTACTCCTTTGCTCGTCGGTTCACGTGATCGTCAGACCTCACGTCACGGAAAGGCCGAGCCGCCTTCTCTGCGGGCCCGTAAGGGACCCGGGGCGCGACCGCCTCGAGCGAGTAACTCGAAATCGCGAAGGGACCTGCAGGCGGGCTGCCGAACGTTCCGCGCCCCGCCGATGCGCACACTCCGGCGAGAGGGACGCCGGTAGGAATGCGACGGGTCTCGGGAACTACGGTCCCCATCTCCTTTGTCCATCTGGGATGGAGAGATCGAGCAAGCAGCAGACTTCACCTTCGAAACGGCCCCACGGCGGCCAGTATATTTCCTCTCAGGGAAGGGGAACCGTCGGCCGGCACCCCCTTCACGGAACCATCATCCCCTCTGCACGGGTCAGGCCGCCGGAGAAGGTTCCGGCGGGTTTCCACCATCGAAATGAGGGGGAGCGATCAGCGCGGTGGCAAACTATCGGATTCGTGAACGTTGTCGATCGCGAGGTCGGGTCTGTCGCGCTTCCTTCGAGCGGGTCCGCGTTTTCAACCTCGGGCCGCTGGTGTCGATTCGCCGGAGGGAAGGAAGAGGCTTGTAGGAGGGTGTTCGGGCGTATGGTCAACCCGGGTCGCCGACGGGCAGCCACGCCCCGCTGTCGATCAGTGCATCATCGCATAGATGATGTAGTTGACACCCAACCGATAGGCATCGTTGGTGGGATTCATCCCGAAGACTCCGTCGCCGGACCATTCCCAGTATTCCGCCAGGTCGGAATTGTGATTGGCCAGGACCATGATCCGCTTCGACGGGTCGTTGTCTTCGAAGATGGCCTGATACACGGGGGTGACTGCAACGAGCGGATGAGGGATGTAGATGTCACGCACCAGAAAGAAGCTGCGGAAGATCGGATGCGTGTCATCGATCTCGAACCACTCGTACTCAGGCAAGGCGCGCTGCACCTGCGCGGCCATGTTGTTCCACTGTCCGAGCTCGAAGT
>WHSP01000314.1:0-240 GCA_009380025.1 Gemmatimonas sp.
GGGGTCCTGGCCGCGGGCACGGGCGGCGCGCTGGCTGCGGCGGTCGTGGACGTAACCGAGCCGGTCCAGGCCGCGGTAGCCCTGCCACGCGTCGGTGATCACGGTCGCGCCCGGCTCGACGTGGTCGGTGACGAAGGCGTGCAGCGACCTTCGCGGACGCATCCTCCAGGGCCGCCATCCGGCACCGGCCCCAGTCCTTTCGGCTCGCGGATCTCTACAGCGATGCAGGTCAGGACCTTC
>WHSP01000314.1:250-1164 GCA_009380025.1 Gemmatimonas sp.
CTGCCGCCCGCCTCGCAGGCCCGGCTCCTCCCCGCCGATGAACGTCTCATCGACCTCGACCCGGCCGGCGAGCCGCTCGCGGCCGGGACGGATGAGGACCGAGCGCAGCCGGTGCAGCATCGTCCACGCGGTCTGGTAGGCCGATCTCCAACGCCCGCTGCACGCCTGACGCGGAGATGCCGCCCTTGTCGCTGGCGAACATCCAGCACGCGGTGAACCACACCGTCAGCGGTGTGCGGGTCCGGTCGAAGATCGTGCCGGCGGTCACCGACGTCCGGTGCCCGCACCCGGCGCACTCCACTCGACGAGCCGTCTGCGTTGGGCGGGGTCGATGCGCAGCATCGGGCAGCGGATGCAGGCGTGCTCGTGTTTGCAGGGCGTGCTCGTGTTTGCAGGGCGTGCCGTAGGGGCGGGCGCAGGTGCCGAGTTCGAGCTTTCGCAGTGCGAAGTGCTGTTGGAACTCGCGCCACTCGTCGTCGGTGGGTTCGCGGTATTCAACCTCGGGGCGGATGGTGCGGCGCTGACCGCCGTCTGCCGCAACGGATCATGTAGTAACACGACCTCGTCCCACTACTTCAGCATCTTCCCAGGTCAACCCCCGTATTCGCCGTGTCATGTGCTCATGATCTTCGGAAGTCCGGCCTCACCCCGAGCGGATGCGCCAGATGCACCCGGGCGCCGTGCTGCTCGAGCAGGTCCACCGCCCAGTACCACCCATACGTCGCCTCCAGTACGACCTCGGGATCCGGGCCGGCCTGGTCGATCTCCAACCCCAGCGCCACCGGATCATTGACCAGCCGCACCGCCGAGAGCTGCTCACCAGCCTCGGTCTGCCGCACGATCACACTGCGGCGACGATGCAGGTCGATACCCACGAACTGCTGTCCTGCGTACGCTTCCATCAAGGGGCCTCC
>WHSP01000315.1 GCA_009380025.1 Gemmatimonas sp.
GGTGACGAGAGACGGACGTGGCGAGGTCGTCACCGGCGTGGTCATGATGCTGATGGGCGAGAACCCGCGCGTGGTGGCGAATCGCGTGCACGAGGCGCTCGAAGACATCCGCACCAGCCTGCCTCCCGGTGTGGAGATTGAGACCTACTACGACAGGACGGACCTCGTGCGCCGGACGATCGCGACCGTCGAGAAGAACCTGATCGAGGGCGGCCTGCTGGTCATCGCGGTGTTGCTCTTGCTGCTCGGCAACCTTCGCGGCGGTTTGATCGTGGCCTCCGCGATCCCGCTGTCGATGCTCTTTGCCTTTACCGGCATGGTCCAAGCGGGCATCTCCGGCAACCTGATGAGCCTAGGCGCGATCGATTTCGGGCTCATCGTCGACGGGTCGGTCGTGATGATCGAGAACATCGTGCGCCGTCTCAGTGAGCGGCGCCCGCCGGGTGTCAGCCGTGACGAGGTGGTGCGTGACGCCGGCCGGGAGGTGGCCCGCCCGGTCTTCTATGCCGTGCTGATCATTATCATCGTGTATCTGCCCATCCTGACACTCCAGGGCGTGGAAGGCAAGATGTTCCGGCCGATGGCGCTCACGGTCGTCTTTGCGCTCGTCGGGTCGCTCATCCTGGCGTTGACGCTGATGCCGGTGCTGGCCTCACTGCTCTTCCGCCGCGAGGCCCGGGAGCATGAGCCGCGACTCGTCGTCTGGCTGAAGGCGCGCTACCGGCCGATGCTCCGGTGGTCGGTCGAGCGGCCCGGGCGGACCGGGGTAACGGCGGGCCTGATCTTCGCCGCATCGCTGCTCTTGGTGCCGTTCATGGGCGCCGAGTTCATTCCCAAGCTGGACGAGGGGGCCATCGCGCTCCAGGCGTGGCGACTGCCGAGTGTCTCCCTGACCGAATCCATCAAGAGCGCGACGCTGATCGAACAGGTGCTGAAAGAGTTTCCAGAGGTCGAGACCGTCGTGTCGCGCATCGGGCAGGCGGAGATCCCCACCGATCCGATGGGCATCGAGACGAGTGACGTATACGTCATTCTCAAAGAGCCATCCGAGTGGACGACGGCCGACACGAAGGAGGAGCTGGTTGCGGCGTTCAACGCGGCACTCGAGGAGAACGTGCCCGGCAATGTCTTCAGTTACTCGCAGCCGATCGAGC
>WHSP01000316.1 GCA_009380025.1 Gemmatimonas sp.
AGAGTGGGAACGGTGACCCTTGACAGAAACGGCTGCATATACTTCTCCTGTGAGGAGGCGTCGGGGTCGAGGAAGTCCGTTGCGCGCGGCGCCACGGTCATGAGTCGGTGCGCAGGCGCTCGAGGACCATGGTCCACTCCTCCGGCCACGTCTCGGGGATGTCGAACCCGTTCACATCCTGGATCTCGGCCACGTGCTCGGCAATCTCCTCGGGGGTCAACGGGCCTTCCTCGTCGGGATGCTTGAAATACCCAGCGGTGCGGCCGACGAAGAGCCGGGCGACGCTGCCCGAACCGACGCTCCATATTTCGCCGGTCAGCTCGCACTCAACTGAAGCGAGATAGACGACAGCGGGTGCGATGAGGTCGGGACTGATGCTGCGACGGGTCGCCGCCTTGTACTCCTCGAGGTCCACGTCGGCCGCAAGCCGAGTCTGCGCCATAGGCGCGACGGCGTTCACGCGGATCCCGTGCCGAGCGGCCTCCAGCTTCAGCACGTTGAAAAGCCCGATGATTCCGCCCTTGGCGGCTCCGTACACACTCGCGCCGAGGTTGCCGAATGTCGCGACGCCCGAGACGGTGAAGATGATGCTGCCGCAGCGGCGCGGCAGCATCGCTCGGTACGCCGGCTGCGTGACGTAGAAGGCGCCGCCCAGATGGACGTCGAGGACTCTCGCCATTGCGCGGACATCCAGCTTGGGGAACGAGGACAGTTCGATGTTGCCCGCATTGTTCACGAGGATGTCTACCTGCCCGAACGCATCGAGCGCGCGCTTCACGATCGCCTCGCCTCCCTCCGGGGTGGCGACCGACGAGTGCTCGGGCACGGCGGTGCCCCCGAGCGCCGAGATCTCATCCGCGACGGCGTTCGCCCGAGCGGAGTCGCTGCCCGCGCCGTCGACCTGCGCACCCAGGTCGTTGACCACGACCTTGGCGCCGCGTTCGGCGAGCGCGAGGGCGTAGCTGCGACCCAGGCCTGCACCGGCCCCCGTGACGATCGCGACTCGATTGGTCAGGTCGATCATGCGCTCTCCGTGTGGAATCTCATTTCACCCACTGCTGTACTTCGATGAGCGTTCCGAAAGACGAAGCGGGGTGGACGAATGCCACTCGAACCTCAGAGAATATCTCGCCGCGCCATTCGTAGTC
>WHSP01000317.1:0-889 GCA_009380025.1 Gemmatimonas sp.
GATTCCATGAGCGCGTTGTCGAGCGCGTCCCCGACGCTGCCGATGGACCCGGCGATCCCGGCGTCGACGAGCGCGTCGGTGAACGCGATCGACGTGTACTGGGAGCCGGCGTCCGAATGATGAACCAGGCCGGTCGCGGTGAACCGCGCGTCGGCGCGGCGGCGGGTGAACACCGCCTGCTCGAGGACCGACGTCACCAGTGGCGTCGTCTTCGACGTGGACACACGCCACCCGAGGATCCGCCGCGAGTACACGTCGGTGAGCAGCGCGACGTAGCAGAACCCCGCGAGCGTCCACACATACGTGAAGTCGGCGACCCACCATTGGTCCGGTCGGGTCGGGGTGTCCCAGGCCCGGTCGAGCAGGTCGGGATGCCGCGGCGCAGGCGCCGCGCCGCGCGTCGTGGTGGTCGTGGAGTGCTTGCCGCGCACCACACCGGCGATTCCGGCGATGCGCATCAGCCGGGCAACCTGGTCGCGGCCAAGGTCGTGGCCGGCGCGGCGGGCCGCGTGCCACAGCTTGCGCGCCCCGTACACACTCCGGTTGGACCGGAACAGGTCCACGAGCGCGTCCGCGAGGTAGGCGTCGGCCAGATCCGCCGCGGACACCGGGGTCTTGGCGGCCGCGTAGTAGGTGCTCGGGGCGATCTTGGTCCCGTGCGCGGACAGCACACGGCAGATCGGCTCAACCCCGAAGCGGGCCTTGTAGGCGTGGATGTAGGCGACGATCACTTGAGTCGGCGGTCGAGCTCCGCCTGTGCGAAAAACGCCGACGCGGTCTTGAGAATCTCGTTCGCGCGGCGCAGCTCCGCGTTCTCCCTGCGGAGCGCCTTGATCTCCGCGGCGTCCGCGCTGGTGACCCCCGGACGAGCGCCGGTGTCGACCTCTTC
>WHSP01000317.1:899-1126 GCA_009380025.1 Gemmatimonas sp.
CCCGCCGCAACCCCACGGGCCCTACTGGCAGTGGAGCGCCAAGGTCGACGGCAAGACCGTCAGCCGCCGCCTCACCGAACGCCAGGCCCAGCTCTACAAAGACTGGATCGCCAACGACCGGCAGCTACGCGCCATCATCGCCAAGATGCGCCAAGTCGCCGCCAAGGCCACCGAACTGAAGCTCAAAGAAGCCGACGACACTGAGGCCAAGGTTTAATCGCAAGCTT
>WHSP01000318.1 GCA_009380025.1 Gemmatimonas sp.
AAACCTCCTCAACGTTCACGGGCAACCCTTTCGCTTGTTGTTCGCGTCTTCGCGTCTTCGGTGCGTCAGGCAAAGCCTGACCTCTCTTGTGAACTGAAAGGAGTTCACCATGTGAAATGCCTGTGGAACATGTAGCGGACCAGGCGGCGTGAGGGCAACCGAAGCGTCGAAGCCCTGGGAAGCGGACGGTGCGAGCCGTAGCGAAAGCGAACCCGGTTCGGCCTCGAAACGCCAAGATGAGAGCGGCCAGCCTGCCGAAGATGGTGAAGCCAGCACGAGCGGGGAAGACACAGGTAGGAGCACCCGTTCGGCTCTCCGGGGTGGTAGGGGACGGCGCGTACCGAGAGAGAGGTCCAAGGAACCTGAGAGACCCGGCGTGCTGGGGGTCGTACCCCCGAAGGCGGAGGTGGAAATCCATAACCATCGTTGCTGCGCGGCCGGGAGTCGGAGGGGGTCATAGTAGCGGGGAAGCGGGGTAATACCCGTGGAGCGAAGGGCCCCTACCGGTAGAATGCAGAGTCAGAGGAGTGGAGAGCCGCTTGCAAAAGAAAGACGCCACTACGGAAGACGGGAAGGAGTTGCCGGAGGCCTTTGCGGTCAATCGGAAACGCCTGCCCGAGAAGATCTTCACGCTGAGACAGAAGCTCTACCTGAAAGCGAAGCGGGAGCCGAAGTTCCGGTTTTACGCGTTGTATGACCGGATCTACCGGCGAGATGTACTCGAGGCTGCATGGGTCCTGGTCGCTCGAAACGGGGGTGCACCAGGGGTGGATGGGGTGACGATCGAAGCGATCAAAGCCTCTCCCGGAGGACCTGAGGCTCTGGTGGATGCACTGCACCAGGAGCTCAGAGAGAAACGGTACAAGCCTCGAGCGGTGCGACGGGTGTACGTCCCGAAACCGGACGGCAGGCTGCGTCCGCTAGGCATTCCCACGGTCCGAGACCGGGTGGTGCAGATGGCGGCGCTGCTGATCCTGGAGCCGATTTTCGAAGCGGACTTCCTGGATTGCTCTCATGGCTACCGGCCTGCGCGAAGTGCGCATGATGCGCTCGGAGAGATCGAGCGGAATCTGACGGAGGGGTACACGGCGATCTACGACGCGGATTTGCAAGCTTACTTTGAC
>WHSP01000319.1 GCA_009380025.1 Gemmatimonas sp.
TGACGGGATGCGCCGGTTTCGGCGCGGGACCCTCGCTGCCTGCACCGGAGCAGCCGGAGCTCGCCCGCCAGGTCGAGATTCGGCGGACGACCTTCGGAGTGCCGCAAATCCTCGCGGAAAACCTTCGAGCGGCTGCCTTCGCTCTCGCCTACGTGCAGCTCGAGGACTACGGCATGCGCGTCATCAGCGGAATGCAGGCCGCGCGGGGTCGGATGGCGGAAGTACAGGGAACTGGCGGGGTCGCGGCGGATGCCCGCAATCGACGGCGCCACGCTCGAGCGGCCGAGACCTTCCACCTGCTCCAGGAGGACACTCGCGAAGCGTACGCGGGCTTCGCGGCCGGCGTGAATCACTTCATACGGCAACATCCGGACGAGCTGGCCGATTGGGTGCGCCCCGACTTCACCGCCATTGATCTGCTCGCCCGCGACATCACCTGGCCTAGCGATGAGGCCATCGACGCGTTCCGGCGGCGGATCATCGCCGACCCGGCGGATCCGGTGGTCCTCGTGGAAACGGGCGGGGTCTGGCAGCGGGCTCCGCGTTCTGGCCTGGCTAGCCCTGCCCGTTGCCCATAAGTCGGTTCTAGCCAGCGGGGTTGGGGTGTGCGGGAGGGGGCGCGGCAACAGGGTGGGTTCTCGTCTCGCGGTGGGTGAGGCGGGAGGGAGAGTTCGAAGCGTTGGGGCGCCGGACGATGGCCACGCTGGTCGTTGAGGCCATCCAAGGGGGGCCGTAGACGACGATCCGGCGGGGGGCGTGGGAAGGGCGGCTCAGGTCTGGCGCCGCGCGTAGTTGGCCTTCACGAACTTGCTGATAAACGTCGCCAGCCCCTGCCCGGAAGCGGCGAGCTTCTTCATCCGCTCCACGTGGGACTCGCCGGTCGAGGCGTATTGGTATTCGTAGGTGCCGCCGTGCTTGAACGTCACACGGATCCAGTCAGGTCCCGTCTCGTAGGCGGCGATTCCGGAGTTGCCTTGAACGTTTTGGTAGCGTTGCACAAATCCTCGCGGGCTGTTCAGGGGTCGGGGCCGGCGTGGCGTAGCGAGAAGCCGATACACATGAAGTGGAGTTGCAGATAGCCCTGCCACAGGAGTTGGTGACCGGGCGGCGGGTCGCTCTT
>WHSP01000031.1 GCA_009380025.1 Gemmatimonas sp.
GGCTGATGCGCCGGACTTCGACATCCGCGGGTCGTTCCCACGGCAGAGGAGGCTCCCGACCCTCATGGAACTTTCGCACAACCCGTGCCCAAACCGGTGCGGCAAAACCACCTCCGGTAGCTCCCCCAGAAATTGCTGCAGGTTGATCGAGACCGATCCAGACCCCGGTCAGGATCTCAGGCGTGTAGCCGACGAACCAGACATCGGTGGCGTCGTTCGTCGTACCGGTCTTGCCTGCAGCGGGAATATCGTAGGAGAGGTTCCCGATGGCCGGATTCCGGACGACGTATCCGGTTCCGCCGTCGACGACCTCGCGCAGCATATCCGTGATGATCCAGGAGAGCGACGGAGCGAAGGCCACCTCGGCACCCGGCGCCGGCTCCCAGATCAGCCCGCCCTCTCCGTCCTCGACGCGATCGATCAAGCGTGGCTCTACACTGAGTCCCCCGTTGGCAAACGCGGCGTAGGCGGCGACGAGGTCGATCGGATAGACAGCGGCGGCGCCGATGAAGACGGAGGGGTAGTCAGGGATGGGCGTTTCCAGTCCCGCACGGTGGGCGACGTTCTCGACCGCCGGGGCACCGATTTCCTGGCCGAGCCGGATCGCGACCATGTTCTTGGAGCGCTTAAGCGCCTCGCGCAAGGACATGTCGCCTTCATAGTCATTGGAGTAGTTGCGGGGCACCCAGGTGTCGCCGTCGGGCATTCGAACGAAGAGGGGCGAGTCGGGAAGGCTGTACATGGGTGAACGGCCCATCTCGAGGGCGGCCGCATAGACGAACGGCTTGAACGCCGAGCCGGGCTGACGGAGCGCCTGGGTAGCGCGGTTGAACTGCGAATCCGTGAAATCACGACCTCCGACGAGGGCGAGTACGGCTCCTGTGTGGGGATCGAGAGACACCACCATGCCCTGCAGATATGGAGTGGTAACCACACCCTCTCCCTCGGACGACTCCTCCTGCTCCTTGAACTCCTCGTAGGTCGTGTGGGGATACCAGCCATACGCCCCGCTCTCGACCTCCCGGAGTTGTTCTTCGAGGCTCGCTTCGGCCTCTGCCTGGAGTGCGGGATCCAGCGTCGTGTAGATGCGGAGGCCGCCGGTATAGAGGAGCTCACCGAAGCGGCCTTCAAGATCCCGACGGACCTGCTCGACGAAGTAGGGGGCGCGGACGACACCGGCAGGAGGAGCGAGGTTGAGCGGCGTCTCCTCTGCGGTCGTCGCCTCCTCGGCCGTAATGACTCGGGTCGCCGCCATGGCGGCGAGCACCACGTTCCGCCGGCCTTCGGCTACATCGGGACTCCGCCGCGGATTGTAGGCACTCGGGGCCTGCGGAAGGCCGGCCAGCGTCGCCGCCTCTTCGACGGACAGCTCGGTGGCCGATTTGTCGAAATAGGTACGCGAGGCCGCCTCGATGCCGTAGGCACCGGATCCGAAGAAGATATGGTTCAGATAGAGCTCGAGAATCTGTTCCTTCGTCAGCTGACGCTCCATCTCCAACGCGAGCCGCGCCTCGGCGATCTTCCGTCGGAACGTCATCTCCCCACGCGGGAGCTGTTCGGGGAAGAGGTTTCTCGCCAGCTGCATCGAGATGGTGCTCGCGCCGGTGGCGGCGAAGCCGTCGAGCAGGTTGTCGCGAATGGCGCCGACAATTCGGCGGACGTCCACGCCTTCATGCTCGTAGAACCGACGATCCTCGATCGCGACGAATGCGAGGGGGACGTACGGCGGTAGCTCCGACAAGGAGACGAGCTGACGACGCTCTCGATAGAAAAGGCCGAGTAGGCCACCCTCGGCGTCATAGAGCTCGGTTGCCTGCTGGGGAGCAAACTGCTCGATCGCGGCGGCGGTCGGGCAGCCGCCGCCGCCGGCGCACGCGTTCGTCCAGGCGCCGACCGCCGCACCCGCTCCGCCGAAGAACAGACCCACTGCGAGCAGTCCGACGATCCACCAGAACGGCACACCCCGCAGGAACTCCAGCACGCGTTCCATCGGTGTGGCGGGGTGTTCCCTCGCTGCTATCTCACTGGATCTGGGATCGTTCACCGCTCTCTCCTGTGGGGATGACGTGCAGTGCCGTAACGGGCCGGGCCCATCCGAGCCAGGGTCCCCGCCTTGTAACCGCTCCTCGAGCGTCAGTTCCGGGCATTAGAAGCCGTTGCGGTTCCAGACCTCTGTACGCCGAAGTCTGCCATTGACGGGGCCCCGGGTGCGTCCAGAGCAACGTCTCAGGCAATGTGGTGCAACGTCAACCCGTCGGTCTGCCCGTGGCTCAGCCGCTTCCAAGAGGCGAGCCCGTTCGTGAACGAACGCCGTGCTCGCGGGCGGGCGCACCTGCGATATACGTGCCTCTAAGGGCGCGCGCCGATGTGACAACCACTATTGAATCCTGGCGGAAAGCTCGGCAAGCTGTCATCAGCCAACTCAGCCCGGGGCGTAGATCTCCTCGATCAGGTCCCGATGGTGCTCCTCCACGACTCGACGCTTTATTTTCAGCGTCGGCGTGATCTCACCAGCCTCGATGGTGAACTCGGTCGGAACGATGGCGACTTTCTTGGGGACCTCGAAGCGGGCGAATCCGCCCAACCGACCGAGCGTCTCCTCCTCGATGAGCTCATGGACCCGCGGGTCACGCGCCAGCGCGACGGGATCGAGGTCGGCGATGCCCCTTTCACGGGCCCAGACGGTCAGGTTGTCGTAGTCGGGCACGACGAGGAGTGACGGAAATGGCCGTTTGTCACCGATCATCACCACCTGGGCAACGTACCGCGATATCGCCGCTGCGTTTTCCAGTGGGGCCGGAGCGATGTTCTTGCCGCCAGCCGTTACGATGATGTTCTTGATCCGATCCGTGATGCGCAGGAAGCCGTCTGCATCGATCTCCCCGATGTCTCCGGTATGCAGCCATCCATCGGCATCGATGGCCTCGTTGGTCGCCTCGGGATTCCGGAAGTAGCCCTTCATGATCTGTGGCCCGCGCGCCAGGACCTCACCATCGGGGCCGATTCGAACCTCGGTACCGGGGAGCGGTAGGCCGACGGTTCCCAGCTTGACTGCCCCCGGTTTGTTGGCCGTGAGAACTGGAGAGCTCTCGGTGAGGCCGTACCCTTCGTAGATCGGGATCCCGGCAATCCAGAAGAAGCGGGCGATCTCTTCGGCCAGGGGCGCACTGCCCGAGACGAAGCCCTTCAGCCGCCCTCCCGTGCGCTTCCGGACGGTGGCGAAGACAAGCCTGTCTGCAAGTTTCTCGCGAAATCCTCTGGGTTCGGATCGATGTCCGGCCAGCACGTCCTCGATGGTGGCGTCGCCAACCTTCATGGCCCAGGTCAAGATTGCCCGTCGTACGCCGGTCGCTCCCATCACCCTCGAGTAGATCTTCTCGAAGACCCGGGGTGCCGCTGCGGCGAAGTGTGGTCTCACCGCTGGCAGGGCGCTCGCAAGTTTGTCGACGGCATCGACGTAGGCGATCGTCGCCCCGACGTGCCAATAGTAATAGCCCGCCAGCCGCTCAAAGGAGTGCGAGATCG
The DNA here is from genome assembly GCA_009380025.1 of Gemmatimonas sp. Taxonomy (GTDB): domain Bacteria; phylum Gemmatimonadota; class Gemmatimonadetes; order Longimicrobiales; family Longimicrobiaceae; genus WHSP01. The sequence continues at coordinate 3,526 of WHSP01000031.1, forward strand.
GCAGGAACGACAGGGCGACCATCCCCGGACCGAGCTCTATGACCCTGTGCTGGGCCGTCGCGCAGACGTTCGACGTGAGGTTACGGTGCGTGAGCAGCACCCCCTTCGGATGTCCGGTCGTTCCGGACGTATAGATGATGGTCGCCACGTCCTCTGGTTCCACTTCGGCCGCGAGCTTCCGGACGCCAGGGAAGGCGCCCGAGGCGATGTGGCGATCCCCCCGCGCCATCGCCTCCTGAATCTTCACCACCCCGTCGACGCCGGGGTCGTCGAAGGCGATGACGGCTTCCAGGTCGGGAAGTCGATCCCGAACCTCCTCGACCTTCTCGAGCTGTTCGCGAGTCGAAACGAAGGCGATCCGGGCACCCGAATCCTCGAGGATGTGTGCGATCTGGTTCGACGGAAGCGTTGCGTAGATGGGGATGTCCGCAGCTCCCAAGGCGAGCACGGCAAAGTCTGCGATCGCCCACTCCGGCCGATTCTCGGAGAGGATCGCCACTCGATCACCTTTCGAAACACCGAGCGCGCTGAGACCCGCGGCAAGCCGCTCGACACGGCTTTCCACCTCGCGATGTGAGAGCCGGTGCCATTTGTCGCGCTGCTCGTAAAGCATCGCGTCGTGTCGGCCGAAGCGATCGATCGCGCCGAGGTAGAGCCTGGTCAACGTGCTTGGCTCGGTCTCCTCGAGGGGTATGACGGGCGCCTCTCGGCGTACGCTCGTTGCCATGGGTGAGGGGTGGGCGTTATCGGTTCCGAGCGTTTGAGAATGAGCCCCGCCACCGCGGGGCTCTCGGCGGTTCAGACCGGACTGGCGCAGTGCCGATGGAAGGCGTCCACGAGGTCCTCGGCGATCTGATCGGCGTCGCGGCCCTCGATCTGGTGTCGTTCCATCATGAACACGACCTCGCCATCCTTCAACAAGGCGAGGGAGGGCGATGACGGCGGATAACCGTGGAAATGCCTCCTCGCCTGCTCCGTGGCCTCGAGGTCCTGTCCGGCGAACACGGTAGTCGCGCGATCGGGTCGATTCTCGTGGTGGAGAGCCAAGGCGACGGCCGGCCGTGCATTCCTCGCGGCGCACCCACAGACCGAGTTCACTACCACGAGGTTCGTTCCGCTCTGTGCGAAGGTATCTTCCACCTCGTTCGCGTTTCTGAGCTCCTCGACTCCGAGGCTGGTCAACTCCTCCCGCATGGGTCCGATCAGGATTTCCGGATATGGCATCTGCGGTGCTCCTTTATTGTGATCGCGGCGACGGCCGCAGTTAGCGCCGGCCGACCCAGAGTATGTCCTCGCGACCTCCTTCCTGATTCGCCAGTCTGGCGAGCATGAAGAGAAGATCGGACAACCGGTTCAAGTATACTAGTATACCCGAATCCAGCGGAGAGTGCCTGTGCAAGGTCAGAACGCGCCGCTCCGCGCGGCGGCAGACCGTGCGGGCGACGTGCAGGCGGGACGCGTTCTCCGTTCCGCCCGGCAGAACAAATGCTCGGAGAGCGGGCAGCTGTTTCTCCGCCTCGTCGATCCATCGCTCCATCTCAGTGATCCGGTCGATCGGGAGAGCGGGAAGCTGCTTCGCCGCACCCCGCCCGGTCTCGGCCGAAGGTGTGGCGAGGTATGCGCCGATCGCGAAGAGATCCTCCTGGATCTGTCGAAGGCGATCGAGCATCGGCGACCCACCAGTCACTTCCGACGCCGCGGCGACCGAGCCGAGAATGGCGTTCAACTCGTCGACCTGGCCGTACGCCTCAACCCGAAAGTCATCCTTCGGAACGCGGCCACCACCGAAGAGGCCGGTCTCCCCGGCGTCACCCGTCCGGGTATAGATCTTCATCGAAGGTTTGCTTGCCGGGTTTCCGAACGCAATGCGTGGATCGCCGCCGCGCCGAGACTCCACTCCAACCACAGCAGTCGCCGCAACACTTTTCGGGCCGTCCACTCTTCTCCTTCCAGTTCCAGCGTTCGATTGCGCGCCTGCGGCGGCAGGTTGGCGAGGACCTGGACCACGAGGGCCATCGCCGTGTCGAGCCGGGCGACGACGCCCTCTGGAACTTGCGCGAGGGGCGAGGCTCCCAGTCGGGTCAGCACCCACCACTGGGCCCTCGCGAGTTCGTCCAGGATCGTTCGCAAGGTGTACTGGGGATCTCCGATCCGCTCGAGCTGCTCGTTGCTCATCCGCCGAACCAGCGGTACGAGCTGCCCCCTCAAGGTACCGATCCGCTGGAGCCCGTTCAGCAACTCGTCGGCCCCGATTGGGGCCCGGTCGGCTTCGAAGCATGCCTGGCTCTCGCCGCTCGACACATCGGCAGCGGTCGAAATCCACTCCTCAACCACGATCTCCAGCTCGTCGCTCCCGGGGACGGACGCTTCGCCTTGCTCGGATAGGTACCTGATCCACGTGGAGAGCACCGGCGCGAACGCCTCCAGGGCAGCCTCCTTGTTCGACCCGGTGGCGGCGCAGCCTGGGATGCTGAACGAGTGAACGTGGGTTGCCCCGTCAACCGCTTCTTCCAGCCCGACCGGGAAACGCGCTGCCGTGGCTCTATCGTCAGTCATCAGTCACCGCCGGTTCGAGCAGTTCGAGGGTGCCTGCACTTGCGTCGAAGCGTGCGCGGATGCCGATGGGGAGGGTCCAACTCTCGGGGATGTGTCCGAAAGGGAAGCCGTAGGCGAGCGGAATGCCGAGCCCGCCCAGTCGATCGAGCACGACCTCACGAGGATGGGGAATTCCGGGAGCGTCCGCGTCCGGCCGATCGCTGATGGCACCCACGAGAACCCCCGCGGCTCCCTCGAACCGCCCGGCAAGTAGAAGCTGGGACAGGAGCCTGTCTACTCGGTACGCCGGCTCGCTGACCTCTTCGATGAATACCAGGGAGTCTCGGGCGTCCAGTTGGAACGCAGAGCCCACGGTGGCGGCGAGGAGGGAGAGATTCCCGCCGACGAGCCTGCCGGTAGCCGTGCCTCCCACCAGCGTCTCGACCCCTGGGCCGTCGGCAGGGAAGGGAAGGAGCCTGGGTGCGCGATCGCCCTCGAGCATCCGTCCGAGTTCGGACCGGGTGAGTTCGGGGAACTCCAGCGTGGCCGGATGCGGTCCATGAAGCGATACCATGCCCAGCTTTCGAATCGCGAGGTGGATTGCGGTATTGTCGCTGTAACCGATGAACGGTCGGGGGCGCTGGAGCAGTTCGCGGAAATCCAGCCGCGGAAGAATCCGCATCGTTCCGTACCCACCCCGGAGGCACCAGATGGCATCGTTGTCGGGCGAGTCGATAGCGGCCTGGAGGTCGGTCAGGCGCTCCTCATCGGTTCCGGCGAGGTAGCCGTGCCTGTTTCGAGCGTGTCGCCCCACCCGTGGCGTCCAGCCCAGGCCGTGTACTCGTTCGCTCGCTCGCTCCACCGCTCCGCCACCGAGAGGTCCCGCTGGAGCGACCAACGACACGACGGCACCGGGTCTGAGGCGACGCGGCCGAATCACCGCCCCTCCACAATCCCCGGCGGCGGAAGCTGCCCCGGAGCTGCCGCGAGCAAGGCGGCCGCGATCATCGCGAGCAGCGCTCCCGCTAGATAGGGTGCTCCGATCCAGATGCGCGCGAAAACGATCCCGCCGCCTACCGGGCCGGGGACTCGACCGAGCGCTGAGAGCGACTGCGACACGCCCAGGAAGGCAACGGCCGGTGCCTCGTGCGCCGATTCGGCGAATGACCCGTCGGTGGACGCCACGGCGAACGTATCTATGGAACGATCCGAAAGTCTATCATTTACGATTTGGCGTAGCTAAGGTAAGCTGAGGGCGCGGTGTGGACAACGCGAGAACGGGGTCGCGCCGGGTTCGTGAGTACAACGGCTAAGCAGTAGGGCCGAAAGGAAGTTACGGAATCCACTGCACCTGGACCGGGAGGCATCTGTATGGCTACGAACCGGACCATCGACGAAACGAACGACGCTCGCCTCAACGAGCTGTACTGGTACACGGGTCGCACCATCGAAGAGATCGTACGGGAGCTTGGCGTGAACCGGAACACCTTGTACGCATCGATTCGTCCGCTGCCCTCCGGGATGACCTGCACGACTTGCGGCGCCGCCGTCGTATTCGCCAACCGAACCAAGCGTTCTTCCGGCATCGGACTCTGTGAAGGTTGCAGCATCGAGACCGTCTTTCTCGCCGAGCTCGACTCCGACGCGCCCGCCCCTCTGGACGCCCCCGCACCCGACAACCAGCGCCGGTGGGAGCGTTGGCGTGAAGAGCTTGTCGCGGTGCCCCCAGAGCGCGCCGCCCTGATCGGCGGGGCTGCAGCCCTCGGCGCCATCTTCGGCACCGTCGCGGTCAAGGCGGCGCGCCGCTGAGCGTCGACTCTGGAGCCCTCCAAACTTCACAAGCCAGTGAGCACGTCGCGGATCGAAGCGCTTCAGAAGATGCTCGACGATCGCCCTCGCGATCCGAGGGCCAGGTTCGGCCTCGCCCTCGAGTACGAACGCCTCGAACGATGGGATGACGTCGTCCTGCAACTGCGCGAGTACCTCTCCGTCAGCGACGACGAGGGCAACGCCTACGGCCGCCTGGCTCGGGCGCTCGCCCTCCTCGGCCGCGTCGACGAGGCACGGCAGGCATACCGTGACGGCATTCAGGCTGCCACACGACACGGACACCCCACGATGGCCGCCGACCTCGAGGAGGAGCTCGCCGAGTACGACAACGGCTGAGCGGGATAGCGTCAGTACACCGAGTCGGAACTCTGACGACGTATTGGTGCCGGTGGGTGACGCCTTTGGCGACTCGGGATACCTCGCGCAATTGTGACAGCAGTTACTTATTCAACGGTACGCCCCGTTTCGCATACGTACTGTAGCCTCGAGCTCGAACCCGATGTCTTCCGCGCTACGATGGTCGGCCGGAATGGTCAGGTCTGCCAGGCGGTACAGCCCCTCCCGCTCCTCCAGCATTCCCGTGACCGGCCCGATCGGATCAGGGTGATCCTTCAGCGGTCGGTCCAGCGAGTCCTCCAACAGCCTCCGAACTGTCTCCCCGGGGGACACCCGCAGCCAGGCCGACAACGTCCCCGGTCGGATCGCCTCCAGGAGCTCAGGATTCTTGATCCACCCTCCTCCCGGCGCTACCACCAACCGCGCTCCTTCGGCCACTTCTCGCGTCAGATCGGCTTCCAGGTCTCGAAAGAACCCTTCTCCGTCCGACATGATGATCTCTGAAATCGTCCGCCGCTGACGTCGCTCGATCTCCACGTCGAAGTCGACGAAGTCCCAGTCCAATCGCCGCGCCAATGACTCCCCCACCGTGCTCTTCCCGGAGCACATGTACCCCATCAGGACGACCCGCTCGATTCCATCGGTGACTCCTCGGCTCAACGGCGGCTCTCTTCCATCACAGGTACGGGTGCGGGGGTTGCGCAGGCTTCACCTCAGTCGCAGAATGCGGGCCGATCCTCCATCCCGAAAACTTCCCGAACCCAAGCCACCGCCCTTTCGTGTCCATGCAGCGAGACCGCATCGTCATGCGCCTCATCGAGGACGAAATGAAGCAGTCCTTCCTCGACTATTCGATGAGCGTGATCGTCCAGCGTGCTCTGCCCGATGTCCGGGACGGGCTCAAACCCGTGCACCGCCGTATCCTCTACGCGATGCACGAGTCCAACCTCTCGCCCACCCGGCCGTTCAAGAAGAGCGCGACTGTCGTCGGTGACGTCCTCGGCAAGTACCACCCGCACGGAGATACCGCGGTTTACGATGCGATGGTGCGGATGGTCCAGGACTTTTCACTGCGATATCCGCTGATCGAGGGACAGGGGAACTTCGGGTCGATCGATGGAGATTCGGCCGCCGCCTACCGCTACACGGAGGTTCGCCTGGCCCCGATCGCGACGGAGCTGTTGGCCGACATCGACCGGAATACGGTTGACTTCGTGCCGAACTTCGACGATCGGCTGGAAGAGCCGGTCGTATTGCCGGGGAAGGCACCGACTCTGCTCCTGAACGGGAGCAGCGGGATCGCGGTGGGGATGAGCACCAACATCCCGCCGCACAACCTACGGGAGGTAGGCGAGGCCGCGATCCACCTGCTGGACCATCCGGAGTGTACGCTCGAGGAGCTGATGGAATACTTGCCGGGGCCGGACTTCCCGACGGGTGGGCTGATTGTGGGGCGGGAGGGGATACGGCAGTCGTACGAGACGGGGCGTGGCCGGATCGTGATGCAGGGCCGGATCGGGAGGGAGACGCGGCGTGGGGGAAGGGAGCAGTTGGTGATCACGGAGATCCCGTACGCGACGAACAAGACGCGGATCATCGAGCAGATCGCGGAGTTGACCAAAAAGGGACGGGCCCCGGACATATCGGACTTGCGGGACGAGTCGGATCGTGATGGAATTCGCCTCGTGGTGGAACTGAAGAAAGGCGGGGACGCGAAGAAGGTTGTCCGGGCACTTCTGAAGTGGACGGCGTTGCAGTCGACGTTTGGAGTCATCAGCCTCGCGCTGGACAACGGGATCCCACGCGAGTTCACCCTGAAGCAGATTCTGGAGCACTATCGCGATCATCGGGTGGAGGTGGTGGTGCGTCGTTCCCGCTGGGAGCGGGACCGGGCCGTGGAGGAAGCGCATATTCTCGAGGGGTTGCTAGTGGCCCTGGAGAACATCGCCCGGGTAGTCGAGATCATACGGGGCTCACGACGGCGAGCGACGGCGGCAGGGAAACTTCGTGCGGAGTTCAAGCTGACCGAGAGGCAGGCGGAGGCCATTCTGATGATGCGCCTATACCGGTTGGCTCAGCTGGAGACCAAGGAACTGCGGGATCGGTTGGGGGTGCTGCACGCGAGGACCCGCGAGTTGGAGGAGATCCTCGGGGATCCGGCCCGACAGTTGGCGGAGGTGCGGAGAGAAATGCAGGAGTTGGTGGACAGGTATGGTGACGGGCGTCGCACACGCATCGTCGAAGGCAAGCCGGAGTCGCTGATCGAGGCGATGGTGGCGCAAGAGGAGGTGGTCGTCATCGTCAGCCATGAGGGCTATGCCAAGCAGATACCGATGTACCTGTACCGGCGGCGTCTGACTTCTGGGAAGCCAGTTGCCGGGATGGAGCGGTTCGAAGACGACTATCTGGAGCATGTCTTTGCCGCGAACACGGCCGATTCGCTGCTCTTCTTCACCGAGTCCGGGCAGGCATTCAGGGTGTCTGTCGCGGATATTCCGGAGGTCGAAAGGAGCTCGCGCGGCCGATCCCTTCAGCAATTGCTGGGAATGGAGAAAGGGGATCGTCTCTGTCGGATCCTGTCGCCGGCGCGCCACGTTTCGGAGAGGCACCTGGCATTCGTCACCGAGAGCGGTCTCGTCAAGCGGACTGCGCTGGATCAGTTCGGTTCGCAGCGCTTCGGGGGGGTGACTGCGATCAACCTTCGCGACAGCGATCGTCTCCTCGTCGTGGAACCCTCCGACGGGACGGGCGACCTGCTCCTCGCCAGCAGTGACGGTCGTGTGATCCGCTTTGCCGAAGAGGAGGTCCCGGAGGTAGGGCGCACCGCGCAGGGGGTGCGCGGAATGAAGCTGGCACCCGGCGATAGGATCGTCGGGTCGTTGGTGATTCGACGCGAAGCGACGGTTTGCGGGATCACCGAGAAAGGTTTCGGGAGGCGGATTCAGGGCGACGCATTTTCGAGCCAGAAGCGGGACGGTCGTGGGGTCGTCGGATTCGGGGTCGACGCAAAGAGCGGCAAGTTGGTCGGCGCGGTGGAGGTGCTCGAAGGCGACCACCTCATGCTGCCGATAGTGGATGGCAGGCCCGTTCACCTCGCTGCCGATCGGCTCCCTCCGGGACTTCCCGGGGATCCTCTCGAACGGGTTGCCACGCTGCCGGAGGTGGCTCGGATCCGGGGTGTGACCCTGGCGGCAGGCGTGGAGGGCCGGGCATCAGGGGAGGACGAGATGGAAACGGTGGCGGTGGGGCCGACGGCTGAAACGGCGGAGGGCGACGCAACGCAGTTCGATCTGATCAGCGAGTAGCTCGCCTTTCAATCCACTGCTGACGAGGGGAAGAAGGGTTCAGGCAGCGAGCTCGCGATCGCCGAGCTGCGCCACGTCGGCCGAGCGAAGGGTACCGCCTGCGGAAAGCACGTTTGCCACGCGGTTCGGGCGCGGCTGGTAACGCAGCGTCGTCGCTCGGATGCCGAGAAGGAGGTTGACGGTCACCAGGGTCCCGGGGACGCCCGAGCGATCGAGGAGGGCGCGGAGCTGGTCGGGAGCGGCGCGGTCGAAGTTTCGGGCTACGACGACGAGGACATCTGGCATCTCTTCGACGGCTACCGCGAGCGCATCGCGCGTATGACCGGAGATCGCGAGGTTCACTTCAGGAAGGGCGAAGACCACACCCTCCCGCATACCGAGAGAGAAGCGGATGAACGGGTCGCTACCGATCTTATCGAGCCAACCGGTTCCGGTGATTTCTTCGACAATGCAACGGATCCCGGAGCGGAACTCCTCCGTTGCCGACCGGCCGCGGAACGAGAGCCGTCGCAGGTATTCGGCGAAATGGCGGTCCGGGTCGAAGTGGCGAAATGTTGGAAGGAGGCGTTCTGCGGTGGCTCGGTCGACCCAGCCGGTCGCCGCGAGGGCGTCCAGAAGGGACTGGCCGTGGAGCCCCGGCGCGGATTCCGCCACACGCTCGAGGGCGAACTGCATCCTCGCCGCCTCGGACGCGAGCCGAAGATGCTCGGTCGGGGGGCTGACGAACAACTTGTTGAGATTTCCGAACCAGATCATCGACTTCGCCTACGGTACACGTCCAAGGGTACTCCACAATGTACCCGCCTCCGGTACCCGTCAAGGTCGAGCGAAAGCTGCGCCAACCGGCTGTGCGGCTTCTTGACACGATGAGGCACCCGAACAATTTGATGCAGCCGACCGCTCCCATACCCGGACCCCACTTGCCACGTCTCTGGCCTTTCGCGGTGCTTCTCGCCATCGTCCAGGGCTCGTGTACGATCGAGCAGACGCCGCAAGAGTACATCGATCACCTGACGACCCCCGCGGCCGAGCTCGAAGTGTCGCGCGATGAGCTCATGGTGCGGCTCCTGTCGACGGCCCCGGCGCTGGAGCGGCGTGATCGTTTGGGCGTCTCCGGCGCTCTCGCCCCTGGTGCGGAGGTCTTCGTTCTGGGTCTTCGCCCTGGAGAGCAGCTGACCACCCCGCGAGCCGTGGTGGATACACTCGTCTCTCTTATTGGCGGATCGGACGTGGGCATCGGCGAGGCGGTCGTGACCGTCGCGCCGGGAAACGATGTGGCCTGGTTCCGCGTCGCCTACGACCTCCCCGGCTCGAACGCGGACAGCTCGACGATCAACTTCAGCGGTGTCTTTGTACGAGCAGAGGGGGATTGGCGCCTGACCCACGGCCACCTCTCGGGTGGTGTCAGTTCGTGGCCACCGGATCCGGCGCCGCCGCCGAATCCGGAACCGGCCGATACTCCGGCGGCAGACGGATAGTCACGGTGTCGTCGGGGGTCGGGAATCTCCGGGTCATAGGTCGATCGGCGAGACCGGGTTGGAAGGCGAGACGTTCGGCGACGGCCTCGTTGTAGCCCGCAGCGTCGATCTTGCCGGCCTCGAGCATCGCCCGCAGCACCTCGTTCCTGCGCACGCCCACGGCGCCAGGCCGGTCCGCGGGGTGTTCGATTCGGGGCTCGAGCAGCAGGCCCGCGAGGGTCGCTGCCTCGCCGAGCGTCAGGTCCGGAGCCGACTTCCCGAGATATTCCTCCGCGGCATAGTAGATGCCGTGGAGGGGCTCGCCGCGGATGCTCCCCAGGTGAACCCGGTTCAGGTAGAGCTCCAGGAGTTGCGACTTGGTGGCACGCTGCTCGAGGACCGGCGCCATCACCAGAGCGCGCGCATCCGATATCACACCACCGTCGAGGCGATGGATCTGACGAACGAGCTCCCGCGGGATGGTCGTCTCCCGCTCATCTCTCGCCCGAAGCGTTCCCCCGTCCTCGTATTCCGGGTCGACCACGACCATGAAGGCATCCGGTAGGTAGGGCGGAAGGCTATCAAGGGCCACCCAATCGGGTCGGCGAATCGCGTCTCTGCGTTGTTCCAGAACACCTCCCCGCAACTGCCGATCGGCGGCCATGGCAAACCCGGCCACGATCCCGATGACCAGGAAGCCAACCGCGACGAGTGCAAGGGCCTGTCGCGAGCCCGGCGACCTCGTCCGCTGCCACTGGTCGCGTGTGAGACGGCCACCCCGACGTGGGGGCTTTCCTCCGAGCCTCTTCCCCCGCGGTACCCTCGCCATTCGTCAATTCGCGATCTGAGATGAACCCGACCCCCCCGCACGGTGATATAGACCTCGGAGCGGATCGTGCCGCGTAGGGCAAATACTATTCCAGATTGCCCTCTTCCGCGAGGTCGAACCGGGGCCGTCTTCCTGTACGCCACGTATGTTGCAATCCGGTTTCCAACGGGTTACCGTGCTGCCGCGCAAGCCGAAATTCGATTGCGATTTAGCTGAGCTCATGGCCAACGTCGACACGACCTATATCCGGCGAGGGTTCGGCTTGACCAAACAGGTCGAGCCGCTGGTCCAGGCGGAGTACCACAGCCGACTCGTCGACCGGATTCGCGAGGCGGGCAATGAGCTCACCTTCGGCACGGGGGCCGGTGCCGTGACGATCCGACTCGCGGACTCCTTCGGCTTCTGCTACGGCGTCGACCGCGCCGTCGACTACGCCTACCAGACACGCACCCAGTTTCCCGATCGCCGCCTCTTCCTCGTCGGCGAGATCATCCACAACCCGCATGTGAACGCGAGGCTCCAGGCGGTCGGGATCGAGTTCCTCCAGCCTGGCAGCACAGGATCGTTTGACTTCTCGGGGATCGAGGCCAACGATGTCGTGATCCTGCCTGCCTTCGGGGTAACCGTCGCGGCTTTCCATGCTCTCCGCGGGATCGGCTGTACCATCGTCGATACCACCTGCGGAAGCGTGCTGAACGTCTGGAAACGCGTGGATCAGTACGCCCGCGACGGCTACACGGCGCTAATTCATGGGAAGTATCATCACGAGGAGACGAAGGCAACCGCCAGCCAGGTTTTTCGGCATCCGAACGGCCGATACCTCATCGTCCTGAACATGGACGAGGCTCGCTTGGTGACCGACTACATCGAGCGAGCTCCAAACGCCCTCTCTCGCGACCAGTTCATCGACTTTTTCGCCGTTCGATCTTCGACCGGGTTCGAGCCGGATCGGGACCTCGCGCGCATCGGCTGCGCGAACCAGACGACGATGCTGGCGGGTGAATCCCTCGCTATCGCGGCGAAGGTGGGACAGGCGCTGGAGCGTCGGTACAGGAGTTCGGAGGGCTTCGATCTCGCCGACCACTTCCGCTCTTTCGATACGATCTGCTCGGCAACCCAGGAGCGGCAGGACGCGGTGATCGAAATGATGGAGGATGAGAAGGGACCACCAGACGTGATGGTGGTGATCGGCGGATACAACTCGTCGAACACGAATCATCTCGCCGTTATCTGCTCACGCTACACGGCCACCTACCATGTCGCTGACGCCGCGTGCATCAATGTGGAGCATGGAACGATCCGCTTCAAGCCCAACGGTACTCCCCTTGACGCATCCGAGGTCGAGGCCGAGGATTGGCTTCCGGGTGACGACCTGAGGGTGGGGCTCACGGCTGGCGCCTCAACACCGAACAACAAGATCGGTGAGGCGGTTGAGCGATTGTTGCGGACCAGGGGGATCTCGCTCGACTGAACTCGAGAGCTGATCCTCGGAGTCGCTCCCATATTCCCCGTCATTCCCGCGAAGTCAGGAATCCAATGCTGGGCATCCGACGGAGCGACTGGATCCTCGCTCTTTGCTCGCTGCCTGCGAGGACAAGCTCCGCGGGGACGACGAGGTTCTGACTACCAGGCGGCGATCAGTCGCCTAGCGACTCCTGTAGCGTGGTGAAGAAGCGCTCCTCCAAGCGGCCCGTGCTCGTGCACCTCACCGCGCTTGCTGCGACCGATGACGCTCGAGCGTTAGCGCTAACGTGGAGTTGTAATTCGCTGCCCCCCTCGGAAGCGAGCACCTGCGAGACCAGGGTCAGGAAGACGTCGTACGCGTCGGCGTTCGGCGCGCCGACACCTTGGCCGCAGCTGAGATAGCGCGAGGGCCGCACGCCACCGATCCTCCGTAGGCGAACGTTCTCGAGCCCGAGAATGCGGCTCTCCCGATCCGCCAGGCTCACGTCCAGCTCGAGCTCCTGGAACGCGGTCGGAAGCTGACGGAAAACCTCGTCCGCCGTCGCGGCCAGCTGAAACCTCTGAATGTAGCGGTCCTCGCTCAGAACGGTCTCGTACCAAGACCCTTCCCTGGTCGTGATCCGTACTGATCTCCGCTGCTCGTCGACGAACGCGCCTCCTCCTCCTCCGCCGGCAGACGCGGAGCACCCCGCAAAGAGGAGGAGAAGAAGGAACAGAGAAGCACGGGCGACATGGGTCCTCTCGAAGGTGAGCATTGGCAGATGAGTCTGTGACAGGACGAGGGAAAGTCCCACAGGGAGAGGAGCGGCGAGGAACAAACGTAGTATACGGCCGACCGCAATCCCCTGCAAGAGAATCGTATCGTGTCGGAGGCTCTTCAGTTCGCCGTCGCTCTAGAAGTCTGTTGAAAAACAGGGTGCGCGAAGGCCGAAGAGAAACCGTGCAGGTCAAGGCGCGCGACGAGCCGCGAGTGAGCCAGGCCGGCTGGGCCGCCCCCGAGACGACCGCATCGAACTTGTCTGCCATGTTCGCTGCTGCTGGGAAGAAGCGTCCATTGCTCGGTGCAAGCGGCGCGCCCCCCGCTGTTCAAGGACGATCTCGCCGAGCATATTGCCAATCAGGGCCAACCAGGAACCTTCGTCCGTCGCCCGCCAAGAGGCTACCGTGCCCAAGAGAGTGATCCCGCTGCTCCTCCTGTCGACTGTGGGGTGTGCGAACCCGAACGTCACGCCGGAGCCACCCAGCGCGATGGGACCCGCACTTCGTCCTCCGCTCGCTGCGCCAACTCCCCTTTCGCCGGGCTCTTCTCCCGACTTCGACAACCCCCGCATCCATGAGATCGTCGGGGCCGTCTCGGCCGAACGGGTCGAGCGGGACGTTCGGAGGCTGGTCGGCTTCGGGACGCGGCACACCCTCTCGGACACCGTCTCCAACACGCGGGGGATAGGCGCGGCTCGGCGATGGCTGTTCGGGGAGTTCGAACGTATGTCGGCACAATGCGGTGGGTGTCTCGAGGTGATGTACGTGTCGGACATCGTTCCCGGAGAGTCGGGCGGTCGGGTGCCCGTCGACGTTCAGGTCGTCAATCCCATCGCCATCCAACGTGGCCGCCTGCACGGGGACCACTACGTGCTGATGACCGCGCATTACGACTCCCGCGTCACGGATCCGAACGACTCGGCGAGCGACGCGCCTGGCGCGAACGACAATGCCTCCGGGGTCGCCGGGGTGTTGGAGGTCGCGAGGGTGCTGTCGCGCTACCCGACCGACGTTTCGATCGTGTACGCACCGTTGGCGGGTGAGGAGCAGGGGCTTCACGGTGGCCGAATTCTCACGGCTTACGCGGAGGACAACGGCTGGTCGATCATCGGAGTGCTGAACAACGATGTGATCGGCAACACTACGGGGGTCACCGGAATCGTCGACAACACGACGGTCCGGGTCTTCGCCCCGGGGCTCCCGCCGACCCTCGAGCGGGAGGAACTCCAGCGATTGCTGTCCGCCGGTGGAGAGCTCGACGTACCATCACGCCAGCTTGCAAGACGGGTCGTTCGAATCGCGGATACCTACCTCCCCACCTTGGACGCTCTCATGATCTATCGTCTCGATCGATTCGGTCGCGGCGGCGATCATTCCCCTTTCTTCAATCAGGGCTTCACGGCCGTCCGCATCACCGAGACGCATGAGGACTATCGACGGCAGCACCAGGATGTTCGGATCGAGGATGGAGTGGAGTACGGCGACGTGCCCGACGTGATGGACTTCGGATATCTCGCTACCGTTGCTGGCTTGAACGCCGCAGTGATCGCTTCCCTTGGCTGGGCTCCCCCTGCGCCGGAGGAGGTCTCGATTTCCGGTGCGGTCCTTCCGTCGACCACTCTGCGATGGTCCGCGGTCGATGCGCCCGACCTGCTCGGCTATCGGCTCTATTGGAGGCGCCCGACGGAACCTGCCTGGACCCAGTCCCGTTGGCTGGGCGATGTAACCGAATTCACGCTCGAGAACGTGGTGATCGACAACTACTTCTTCGGCTTGGCTGCAGTCGACCGGGACGGAAACGAGAGCTTGGTAGTCTTCCCCAACCAATAGAAGGCCGTTCGCTGAAGCAGTTTATCAACGACCTTCCAGCTGCCGGCTACTGGACCCACACCAGGCGCCTGATGTCAGGCGGGCCGTCGCTGCTCAGTCATCGTCGTCGTCGGGGGGGCTGAACCCCTGCGACTCTTCGGCGAGCATCTCCACGAACTCGCTGCCGAGCGCCTGCTGGAGTAGTCGGCGCACCTTCGGAAATCGCTCGACGACTTCGGCCATCTCAGGGTTCACGAACTCCTCCGTAAACTCTTCGCGGTCGAACTCCGCAGGGTTTTCGTCGATGAACGATTTCAGCTCCGAGATGACGTCCTCCAGCTCGTTCAGCAGTTCCCGGGGGAAGTGTCCTTCGTCCAGGGAGAGGGCGGATTCCGTCCACTCATGGAGCTGTGCGGTAAGGGCGTCGAGTTGCTGGTTCATGCGAGTCTGGAGGTCCAGGAAAAGCCGTTCGGCGACAACCGAGCATGGCACAGGCTGTGCCTTTGCGACGGACAAGGCTAAGTGGCAACCATAGCGTGTGCAAGGCTTTCGAGCGATTCGCTCGAGAGTCGTCATCGAGGCTCTTTTTCCGAGCGTCGGTGTACTGCCGTGCCAACTGCCCGAAGGTTGTCGTACCGGGCGAATGATACGCAGGAGACTTGCTCGATGAGTTTGGATTACTTGGTCCGGGCCACGGCGCTGGATGGCCGGGTCCGGGCGTTTGCACTAGATGCTTCCGGCGTTGTCAGAGAGCTCCAGAGACGGCATCAGATGTACCCCGTGCCGACGGCTGCGGTGGGCCGTACCGCGATGGGCGCTCTCCTCCTTGCTGCGGCATCCCTGAAGAAGGGCGACCAGGTTCTCACCGTCGAGATCCGGGGTGGAGGGCCGATCGGCCGGATCCTCTGCACCGCCAACGGCAA
Organism: Gemmatimonas sp.; assembly: GCA_009380025.1. Taxonomy (GTDB): domain Bacteria; phylum Gemmatimonadota; class Gemmatimonadetes; order Longimicrobiales; family Longimicrobiaceae; genus WHSP01. The sequence goes on from WHSP01000031.1 coordinate 18,773, forward strand.
AGGTGAGGTTCGAGGTCTCGCTTCGAACCCGCAGGTCCACGCGGAAAATGTCCGGCCGGGGAAGCTGAACGTCGCGGGTGTCGTTGGAAGCGAAGGCTACCTCTCGGTTACCAAGGACCTCGGCATGCGTGACTCCTATCGCGGAACGGTCGAGTTGCAGACAGGAGAGGTGGGAGACGATCTGGCCTACTACTTGAGCCGCAGCGAGCAGGTACCGTCGGCGGTGGGGCTCGGCGTTTTCGTCGTCCCGGACGGCGCCGTGGAGGCGGCTGGGGGCTTTCTCATCCAACTCCTTCCCGGGTTGAAGGACGCCGAGATCGAACGGATCGAAAAGGAAGTCGCAGCGCTACCACACCCGACTTCCCTCATCCGAGATGGTGTCAGGCCCGAGCAGGTGCTTGCGCGAGTCTTCTCGAACCGGGTCGAGATCCTCGACAGCTATCCGGTTCGGTTCGGGTGTCCGTGCTCTCGAGAACGCTTCGAGAGCGCCTTGATCACACTCGGGATCGAGGAACTCACGAAGATCATCGAGGAAGAGGATAAGGAGTACACGGAGCTGGTTTGTCACTTCTGCAACGAGGCGTACCATTTCGCTCCTGCGGATATGGACGCGATCCTCCGCTCCGCAGCTTTCTGAAGTAGGATCGGTGTCGAAGCATGACGGGCAGATCCGGTGTGGTACGTCGCAGAGGCCGCCCTCAGCCGAGGCGGTCGCCGAACCTGAGGGAGGTCAAGATTTCACGCGCTTCCTTGGCCTCTACCTCCCCTCCCTCCTGATCGGTCGAACAGGAGTAGCTCGCGAAGAGGAGCTGTCCCGGCGCCGTCGCGACGAAGACGAGCCAGTGGATCGGCCCTTCCCCATCCTCCGCCAGGTACTCACAAAGCGCTCCGGCACCCGCGCCCGAGAGCTCGACGTCCTCGACCTCGTCCTCTTGCAGCTCGACTTCCTGATCCTCGAGGAAAGCGTATAGCTCGTCCGCCGGATCGTCGTCCTCACCTGGATCCCGCGAGAAGGGCATGATATGCAGGAGACCGCAGCCATCCAGCTTGGCGACCACAACGCCGCCCTCCTCGTCGAGATTGAGGTCCCAGTCATCCGGAAGCTTCAGGTCGAAAGAGCCATCCCCTTCGTCGTATCCCACGGTTTTCATCCTGCTCTCCCTCGCCCCCATTTCGGAGTGTCCGCGGCACGAGCGCACTCGGGCCGGTACGTTCGGAGAAGCCTCTCCGAAAAATATTGCGCGGGGCCGGCCAATCGGGACCCGGCGAGCGGACATCTCCGGCCCCCCTCTCGCCGACACGGGCATGGAACGTGCTGAACCAACCCCGGCCACCCTCCCCAGAACCGCAAACCGCAGGAGGCCACTATTCGCACTATCGGTGTCAGTCTTGTCGCCATCGCGGCACTCGCCGCCAGTATGACGATCGCGAGGCAGCGAAACGAGCAGAAGCAGCCCGGGTCGAGGCACGCATCAAGCGACACGCCGGCAGCGATCGGCCCCAACCTCGACGCTATCCGATCGGCCGGCCTGTGAGAGCACCAGTGTGAGGATGTAGCCGCCCGGCGGCCCGTCGCCTGCGCCCGGCACCCCCCGTTCTTTCTGTGAGCGGGGGTTTTCTTCTGCCCATGCGCGGCCGTCGGAGCGCCTGTGGGACGAACCGATTTTATTATGAAAGTTTAATCGGTATGAACCATGTCAACCCGTTGAATTTATTGAACTAAGGATAGAAATTTATACTTCGGAATTACGAGTAAATGCGTCTCAGGCAGGATGGCGGTGCGGCCGGTACGGCGTGCCGCTCTGCACGTGAGGCCTGTATTGAACAGAAGAAGGTGATTCTGTGCACGATAAGAAACCTCGTACAGAACGACGGAAGCTTCGTCCGGGACGAGAGAGCCTGGTTGGACTGCTGAAGAGTCCGGTCACACAGTTGATTCTCGTGGTCACGGCGGTCGGACAGGTCGTGAACACTCAGATGAATGGTGTAGACAACGGAAGTCACTTTGCGTCGAGTGTTGCGGCGCAGGAGTTGGCGACGGTGGCGCTCGCGCCGACCAAGGCGACGCCCGACCGGCAAGCGGGAGCCCGGAAGGCGGAGCAGCTCGGGGCGGAGTATCGGCGCCAGGGCTTCAACGTTTCCTCGCAGCTGGCGCGGCAGATCGGTGAAGCTGCCGCGGAATACAGTATCGATACGGAGGTGGCATTCGGTTTGGTTCGCGCGGAGAGTTCATTCCGCAACGTGGCCACCAGTCGAGTGGGCGCCGTTGGGCTCACGCAGTTGATGCCACGGACGGCGGCGTGGATCGAGCCGGGTGTGACCCGCTCGCAGCTACGAGACCCGAAAACGAACCTGCGAGTCGGCTTCAAGTATCTCAGATACTTGGTGAACAAGTACCAGGGTGACGAGCGGCTCGCGCTGCTCGCCTACAACCGTGGACCCGGAACCGTCGATCGGGCACTGAGCCGCGGGAGCAACCCCGATAACGGGTATGCGGACTTCGTCTACGGGAAGTCCAACCACGGGCACGCGCTGTTCACACGATAGGAAAAGCAACGGCCCACCAGCTCCGTTGGAGCAGGGCTGGACCCAGCAACGGAAAGGGGCGCTTCACCGAAGCGCCCCTCATTGCATTCTTGGCGGATCGGCCCTAATCGGACATCACGCGGTTCTTCTCGACATAGTCGGTCCATTCCGGCGGAATGTCCGTATCGGGAAAGATCGCCTGAACCGGACACTCGGGCTCACACGCCCCGCAGTCGATGCACTCGTCGGGGTTGATGTAGTATTGATCTTCCGCCTCATAGATGCAGTCAACCGGGCACACCTCGACGCAACTCGCGTCCTTCACGGTGATGCACGGTTCGGCGATCACGTACGTCATTTCCAGGCTCCGAATCGGGTACAGAAAACCAGCGTCACGACTTCCAACCACTCACAGCGTGAAGAGGATAACAAGTGCCTCGATCAATCACAATACCCCTTTCCCGAGACCTGAGAGCCAGCGCGGTCAAGGTGATCGGTCGGACCAGCTGAGCATCTTACGGGCCGTGGGTGGAGCTCTTCTGCGGCCCACCCCCGGGCGAGTCGTTCCCAAAAGTGTGCGAGGCGTCATACCGAGGTGACGTCGGGGGTCGTGATCTCAGCCAGTCTTCCTGGCGACCAGCAGATCGTAGGTTGCTCGCTGCGCCGCTGAAAGCTGGGTCGGCAGACCGACCGCGAGCGCGGGCTGTCGAGTGGATGTCGGGAGGTGCAGCACCAGTTGATCGACCCCGACGGGCGGAGAGTACGGTTTTGCGAGGCCGGTCGGGTCGATCTGGAGCGTCTCACCCTCCTCGAGTAGGCTCGCGAGGAACCGCCCATACTCGAGCCACTCTGCGATTGGATCGCCTCCCTCGTCCGCAACTGCTGGAATCAGCGTCTGATCGAAATATCCCGTAGCGCGCGAGAAGTCATCCGGTGACCTTTCCCGAAGCTGGCGGAGCCAGGATCGGTAGAAGTCCCTGGGGTCGCGAGCGCCAAGGCGCCCGAGGGCCTCCTCGAATCGCTGGTCAGCGAGGGCGCGAAGATCGGAAATCCGGTCCAAGTGAGACGTCGAGATCGGAACGATGAAAGGGTTGAGGTCGGGCTGGTCTGCGCCTGTCGCCCCGGCGAAGAAACTTCCTCATCTGGGTTGGTTCCCGATCAAGTCCTGGCCTCCGCGTGCTCGTCGGGCCACATTGTCCTTCCGGACCAATCAGCGGAGGCACCATGGCGGATCACGACTTCCGGCCGATCGGTAGCTTCATGAATCCAGGGATGCCGGGCAGTTCCGGCGATGGATCGGACGACGTCTTCGAGCTCTCATGGGAGCTCTTCGGCGAACTGTGCCGCGTGCTCGCGTTGCGGGTCTATCGCGACTACGATCCCGACCTCGTGATCGGGATTGCCACCGCGGGCGTGATCCCAGCCGCCGTCGTCGCCGACATCCTCCAAGTCGACTTCTACAGCATGAAGATCACCAGGATGTCGGAGGGTCAGCGGGTGAGCCATGCGCCGATGCTCATGTCGACCGCGCCGGTTCAGGCGGCCGGGAAGCGGATACTCCTCGTCGACGAGATCACGACGAGCGGCGAAACACTCCGTATCGCGCTGGCGGCGGTACGCGATGTCGTGCCGACAGAGATCCGCACCGCCACCTGCTTCTGTCGACCCGGCGCCTATGTTCCGGACTACCACGCCCTCCTCACCGATGCGCTCGTCGTTTTCCCCTGGGACCGCCAGGTCATCGAGGAGGGCGAGTTCGTCGTCCATCCGACGTACCGCGGCAGCCTCGAGGAGGACAGCGAATAGGGCTCCCGTCGGTTGCCATCTGCGACGATCCCGGCAAGGGACCTTGGGGCGACACACCCATCCTTGCCGGGATGCTTCTTCCTGCGATCTGCCAAAGTGGACTCAGGGCAGCGGACCGGTCACCCCGCCTTGGCCATCGACTCGAGGAACTCCTTGTTGTTCTTCGTTTTCTTCATCCGACCCAGAAAGAACTCGATCGCCTCGGCCGGCGGCATGTCGGAGAGGAAGTTTCGAAGGAGGTAGACACGGCTGATCTCCATCTCGTCGAGTAGCAGATCCTCCTTGCGGGTTCCGGAGCGATTGATGTCGATTGCCGGAAAGATCCGCTTGTCGGCGATGTGGCGATCGAGCACGAGCTCCAAATTGCCGGTGCCCTTGAACTCCTCGAAGATCACTTCGTCCATCCGACTGCCCGTTTCGACAAGGGCAGTCGCGACGATCGTCAGTGAACCACCGTCCTCGATGTTCCGGGCCGATCCGAAGAATCGCTTCGGCTTGTGCAGCGCATGCGCGTCGACGCCGCCCGACAGGATCTTGCCCGAATGCGGCACCGTCACGTTGTACGCACGGGCGAGACGAGTAATCGAGTCCAGTAGGATCACGACGTCGCGGCCGTGCTCGACGAGCCGCTTCGCCTTCTCCAACACCATCTCCGCGACCTGCGTGTGTCGGTCTGCAGGCTCATCGAACGTCGATGAGATGACCTCCGCCGCGACGTTCTCCTCCATATCCGTCACTTCTTCGGGCCGCTCGTCAATCAGCAGCACGATCAGGTGAACCTCGGAATGGTTGTCCGTGATCGCGTTGGCGATCTTCTGGAGAAGGATCGTCTTCCCCGCCTTCGGCGGCGCCACGATGAGACCGCGCTGCCCCTTCCCGATCGGCGCCATCAGGTCCATCACCCGCATCGAGATATCTCCACTCTTCGACTCGAGATGGATCCGCTCGTCCGGGTAACGCGGCCTGAGGTTGTCGAAAGCGATCCGATGCTTCGCATTGTCCGGATCGTCCCCGTTGACCTTTTCGACCTTGAGCAGCGCCAGATACCGCTCACCTTCCTTCGGCGGCCGGACCTGCCCCTGAACCGTGTCACCCGTGCGCAGGTCGAACCGCTTGATCTGGCTTGGGCTGACGTAGATGTCGTCGGGACCGTAGAGGTAGTTCCAATCTTGCGATCGGAGGAAACCGTACCCTTCAGGGAGCACCTCGAGGACGCCCTCGCCACGCAGAACGACCTCCGTATCGAGGAGGTTCTGCTCAATCCTGAAGATGAGATCCTGCTTGCGTAGGCCCGAATAATTGGAGATGTTCAGGCCTTCCGCCATTTCGTGCAACTCCGCGATTGTTTTTGATTTAAGGGCCGAAATGTCCACTTGGAGCTCCAGAACGTATATGGAATACGGCGAGCGAACGGGTCGCCGCTGTGTTTCGAATACCGATGTTAAACCGAAAGGAAAGAATGCTGGCTGGGGTGCACAACGCCGGCAGGGCGGTCAGATCGGTCTGTCGGGGACGATTCCGCCAACATAACGAGAGCCCTCATAGAGGTCAAGAACCTTGGCTGATTGGTTGAGTCTGTTCGCGGTCTATCGGACGGTGGTGATCCGCGACGACGAGATCGTTCAGGGGGTCCTCCATCCCGAGCTGGGACCGGATCATCCGGTCGTGCGCGCCGCTCTGGAGAGGTGGGAGGGTACCCACTTCGTCTATCCCACGGAGGACGGAACGGAAGTCACGCTGGTCCGGCCGGTGGCGGAACGTCCTCGGGAACGTTGGTGGATCCATTATCTGCTGGGGCTCACGACGTTCGTGACCACGACGGCTGCGGGAGCGTACTTCGCGGGGCGACAGCCCTTTGTGCTGGCGTTCCTTCCCGGGCCGCTGGCGATTCCCTACCCGGTCGGTCTGGCGCCCGCGGACTTCTTACCGGGACTCAGCTTCTCTGTTCCGCTGCTGGTCGTGCTGCTGGGGCACGAATTAGGCCACTATCTGGTTGCACGGAGACATGGGATGAACGTATCGCCGCCCTTCTTCATCCCGGCACCGCACTGGATCAACTTGATCGGCACGTTCGGTGCCTTCATCCGTCTCCGTTCGGCGGTGGTGAACCGGATCGTTCTTCTGGACGTGGGGGCGGCGGGTCCCCTCGTCAGCTTCGGCCTCTCGGTTCCCGTGGCGGCGGTCGGCCTAGCCCTGACGCGCCCGCTACCACCCCTGGTCGACGGAGAGGCGGCCCGCTACGCCATCCGGTTCGGCAACCAGCTGATCTGGCTCGGTGACTCGATATTGTTTGGCTTCCTCGACCGGGTGTTCGCTGGCGAGGGAGGTTTCCTCCTGTTGCATCCCCTCGCGTTCGCCGGGTGGATCGGCCTCTTCGTGACGGCCCTGAACCTCTTCCCGCTCGCCCAGCTCGACGGCGGGCACATCCTCTACGCGCTGCTGGGCCATCGCCAGCGATACCTCGGCGCAGCGTTCCTCGCGGCACTTCTGGCGCTCGGCTTCTTCTGGTGGGGTTGGTGGCTCTGGGCGGCGCTGATCCTCTTTCTCGGGAAGGGCCGGGTGCGGCATCCGTCCGTTTTCGATCCGGAAGTGCCCGTGGTCGGTGTGCGCCGTCTCTGGGGATGGGCCTGCGTGGCGATCTTCATCCTCACGTTTGTCGCAATTCCGATGCGCCTTTGAATGGCGGAAATTTCAAAAAGTTTACTTGACAAAGACTCGGTTCCCGGGAGAGATTGGGAGGAACGGATTCTCCTGAATGGCTAATCGGAGCCCGAATGGCGCGTCACAACCGAGAAGGAGCGGGAGAGGATCAGCTCGGTCGGACCTACGTCGTGACCTATCAGCCCGACTGGTTCTATCAGGTCAAGGTGACGCGTGACCTCGAATCGGGGCGTCAGTCGACGAAGACTCTTTTTCGGAATCCGGAGAGCCCGCAGGCGGAGCCGGGCGCCCGGGTTCGAACGCGAATCGATTCCGAGGAACTAGGGATCGAGTTCGAAATCACGATCGAGGATCCGCGTGGGATCGTCCGGAGGGTCACCGTCGAAACGGTAGCACCGGAGGGTCCGGACGAGAACCAGAACCTCGGATTTACGGTCACGCGCGCGCGGCCCCGGCGATCGGTCCGGTAGGCCGTTCCCCGAGGTGCAGCTCACCCAGGTAGGAACTTCTCCAGCCCTTTCGAAACCCCGCCCGGGGTGCTCTTTTCCGCTGATCCAGACGCCGGCAGACTTGTCTCGGTCCGGCAGAGCAATCAGATCTGCGAGGGAGGAGCGGACTTGTCTCCATACACGGGCGTCTTCGCCCCGACGACCACCCCCTTCGACCCCGCCACGGGCGATCTCGACCTGGAGTCGCTGCGAAACAACGCTCGGCACCTCGTAGCGACCGACCTCGCTGGCCTGGTACTCTTCGGCTCGACCGGCGAGGGCGTTCTGCTGGATGATGACGAGCGGGTAGCGGGGCTGGAGGCGGTTCGGGAAATTGCCGAGGGCAAGCTCATGCTCGCGGGGGTGGGTGCCGAATCGACGCGGGCGACGGTCCGTCTCGTCAGGAGGGCGGCGGAGGCCGGTGCAGATGCGGCGCTCGTTCCGCCGCCGGCCTACTATCGACCGCAGTTGACCGTCGAGGCCCTGTGGGGACACTACTCGGCCGTAGCGGACACGTCGTCCGTTCCCGTACTCCTGTACCAGATCCCGCCCGTCTACAGTGGTGTCGAGCTCGGCGTCGGCCTGGTGGCCGAGCTCTCGCGACACCCGAACATCCACGGGATCAAGGATTCGACCGGCGACCTGGAGGCAATGCAATCGATCAGGGAGGCTTGCGCCGGCGATTTCGCGGTGCTGGTAGGAAGTGGAGCGGTCGTGCACGGCGCCCTGGAAGTTGGCGCGTGCGGGGCCATCCTGGCGATCGCGAACCTCGCACCGGACGAGTGCGCGGAGATCCTGGCTGCCGGGATGGCCGGAGACCCGAGGCGGGGAGAGATACTGCAGGCTCGGTTGGCCCCCCTGCACCGCGCGGTCGTCGGCAGATATGGGGTGCCGGGCGTCAAGACGGCCCTGGATTTGATTGGCCTCGTGGGTGGTCCGCCGCGGCCGCCCCTACTTCCGCTTCCGGCGGGCGACCGTGATGAAGTGCGAGCGGCGCTCGAGGCCGCCGGGCTGTTCGCCGGGCAGTAAAGCGCTGTCGGCGCCGACCTGCGGTCGGGATCTCCGGCGCGCCCTCACCTATCGCGACACCGAGGAACCACGCCATGCGCGGATTCGCCAACCTATCCGTCGAGACATCCGACGGCATCGCTACTGTGACGGTGGCGAGACCCGAGAGGCTCAACGCGCTCGACCACGATACCCTCGAGGAGCTGGAGCGGGTCGTCGCCGGAATCGGCGAGGACCCGACGATCCGGGCGGCCATCATCACTGGGAGTGGAGAGAGGGCCTTCGTCGCCGGTGCCGACATCGCGGAGCTGTCCCGGATGACGCCGCTGAACGGCGTGGAGGTGAGCCGGCTCGGCCAGCGCGTCTTTCGGGACATCGAACTTTCTCGGAAACCTGTCGTCGCGGCGGTCAATGGGTTCGCCCTTGGGGGCGGATGTGAGCTCGCACTCGCGTGCCACCTGCGGATCGCTGCGACTACCGCGCGATTCGGTCAGCCGGAGGTCAACCTCGGCCTCATCCCCGGCTACGGCGGTACCGTTCGACTTCCCCGTCTCGTCGGTAAGGGTCGGGCGCTCGAGCTCATCCTGACCGGGGAGATGATCTCGGCGGAGGAGGCCCATCGGATCGGGCTCGTGAACCGCGTTGTGCCCGCCGAGTCCTTGCTCACCGAGTCACGTTCCCTCGTCCAGAGGATTCTTGCCGCGGGACCGCTCGCCGTTGGCCTTGCCCTGGAGTCGACGACTCGTGGCCTGGAGATGCCCCTCGACTCTGCCCTTTCGTTCGAAGCCAACCTCTTCGGACTCCTCGCCGCTACCGAAGACTTCCGGGAGGGGACGAGCGCCTTCCTGGAAAAACGCCGCGCCGAGTTCAAGGGACGCTGACCGCGGTTCCGACTGTCAACCTTCGACCTCGCGTTCGTTGTACCTCTCCTCGCTCCGACTCACGAACTTCCGGAACTTCGCGGACGAACGGCTGACGATCCCCCGCGAAGGGGTGGCGATCGTGGGGGACAATGGGCAAGGCAAAACGAACTTGCTCGAGGCGATCTACTACCTGGAGATCTTTCGGTCTTTTCGAGGGGCGCCCGATGATCAGCTCGTTCGCTTCGGGGAAGATGTCTGCCGGGTCGAGGGATTGGTCGGCGGAGCCGGGGAGGCGCGTACGATCGCGGCCGCGTACGATCGTCGCGCCCGGCGGAAGAAGGTGACGGTCGACGGCGTCGAGCCCGATCGGATCGGCGACGCGCTCGGACGAGTGGGCGTAGTGATGTTCTCGCCAGCCGACGTGGCATTGGTGTCGGGGAGCCCTGCCGGACGCCGCCGGTTTCTCGATATTGTGTTGTCGCTTACGGAGCGCCACTACCTCGAGGACCTGCAGCGTTACCGCCAGATCCTCCTTCAGCGCAACGCGGTGCTGCGTGCGGGCGAATCGACGGCCCTCGTGAGCGCCTGGAACCCGGGCCTCGTTCGGGCCGGCAGCCGGGTCGTTGCGGCCCGGCTGAGATGGGTTCGTTCTCGGCGGGACAGCTTCGCCGCGCGAATTCGTGAAATCGCGAATGGCAGCGACGCTGCCCTCGAGTTCGACCCCTCCCTCCCCCTCGATGAGGAAGAGTCCGGTGACGATCTCGACCGCGTCGTGGCGACGTTCGAGAGCGAGCTGGCTCGGACAGCGGATCGGGAGCAGCGGCGCGGGGCAACCCTCGTGGGGCCACATCGGGACGACCTGAGGATGCGGGCGGCGAGCGGCGGCCACGGCGAGTGGGTCGACCTCCGGGTCTACGGATCGGGGGGCCAGCAGAGAACCGCAGCGGTTGCGCTACGAATGGTGGAGGCGGACACCCTCAGGGAGCGACTGGGATCGGAGCCTGTCATCCTGCTCGACGATGTGTTCGCCGAGCTCGATGTCGGGCGTTCACAGCGCATCCTCCGCTGGGTCGATCGTGAAGCGCCGGCCCAGGTGATCATCACCGCTCCGAAGCCTGCCGATATCGAGCTTCGCGGGGGAGCGCTGCCCGTGTGGAGCATTCGTGGCGGCCATGTCGAATCACTTTGACTACAACCCGGCGGGAAGCTAGTTTCTCGGAGTCCTTTCACCCAGCACCACCCCAACCCTACCTGTAGTGAGCCGTTCGCGCCGCTCACCGTCCGGTCGTCCACAGCTCGTAGGTGAGCTCATCCCGCGATACCTGGAGCGCCAAGGCCTCAGCGCGAAGGTGGAAGCGGCCTCCGTGATGCCCGAATGGGAAGTGCTCGTGGGCCCGGGGATCGCAGCCGTCACGACCCCCGTTCGCGTCAGCGATGGCACCCTCTTCGTGGCCGTCAAGACCTCCGCGTGGATGATGGAGCTCAACATGATGAAGGCCGATCTGATGCGCCGACTCAACGCCGGAAAGCGCCACGGACGCATCGAGCACCTCGTCTTCGTGATGGCGGGCTGAAACACGCCCCCTTCGTGTAAAAATTGCCCCGATCGCCCTACCCCCGTCGCCTTGGCCTAAAGTCGATTCGACGGGGCACTTCGGGCCTGCTCGTGGGGTAGCAATGTCCGGGTCTTTTCATCGTTAAATTCGACCAGAGACATCACCGCATGGCGACGACCGCACCGAAGGAGTATACCTCGGGTCAAATCCAGGTCCTCAAGGGTCTGGAGGCTGTCCGCAAGCGGCCGGGAATGTATATCGGATCCACCGGTCCGCGCGGGCTGCACCACCTTGTCTATGAAGTCGTCGACAACTCGATCGACGAAGCGCTCGCGGGACACGCCGACCACATCGATGTGATCCTCCACGAGGACGACGGCGTTACGGTGATCGACAATGGACGGGGCTTCCCGGTGGATATCCATCCGACCGAGGGAATTCCGGGCGTCGAGCTCGCGCTCACCGTGCTCCACGCGGGCGGAAAGTTCGACAAGGACACCTACAAGGTTTCGGGGGGGCTGCACGGCGTAGGTGTCTCGGTAGTCAACGCCCTATCCGAATGGCTCCGCGTCGAGGTTCGACGCGACAAAAAGGTCTACGAGATCGAGTTCGAGCGGGGGGCGAAGACCAAGGACTTGGGTGTGGTCAGATCGGTACCGCGATCCGAAACCGGCACGACCCTCACCTTCAGGCCGGACGCCCAGGTATTCCCGGAGCGGACCTACTCCTTCGAGACGCTTTCCACGCGTCTTCGCGAGCTCGCCTTCCTTACGCGTGGGGTGCGGCTGACGCTGACCGATGAGCGCAAGGTTAGCGAGGAAGCGGGCGAACTGCGCAGCGAAGAGTACTACTATGAAGGGGGCATCAGGACGTTCGTCGAGCACCTGCGCGGCAGTCGAAGACCGCTGCACCCTGACCCGGTCTATATCGCTTCGGAGCGCGAAGAAGCGGATATCGAGGTCGCTTTGCAGTACGATGACGGGTACAACGACAGCACCTTCAGTTTCGTCAACAACATCAATACCCACGAGGGAGGGACGCACCTCACCGGTTTCAAGTCCGCGTTGACGCGAACGATCAACGACTACGCGAGAAAGGCGGGGTTGTTCAAGAAGGGCGGCCTCGACAGTCTCTCCGGTGACGACGTTCGCGAAGGGCTCACCTGCGTACTTTCGGTCAAGGTCAAAGAGCCGCAGTTCGAGGGTCAGACCAAGACGAAGCTCGGCAACAGCGAGGTCAAAGGTGCAGTCGAGAGCGTAGTCAACGAGAAGCTTGCGGAGTTCCTCGAGGAGAATCCGTCGGTTGCCAAGGCGATCATCGAGAAGGCGCTTTCAGCTGCGCGGGCGCGGGAAGCGGCTCGCAAGGCCCGCGACCTGACCCGGAAGAAGAGCGCGCTCGAGACGGGGGTTCTGCCCGGGAAGCTCGCCGACTGTTCCACGACGAATCCCGAGATATCCGAGATCTATATCGTCGAGGGCGACTCCGCGGGAGGGTCCGCGAAGCAGGGCCGGGACCGCTCGTTCCAGGCGATTCTGCCGCTGAAGGGAAAGATCCTCAATGTCGAGAGGGCGCGCTTCGACAAGGTGCTCTCGAACGACGAGATCCGGGCGATGATCACCGCCATAGGAACGGGAATCGGCGAGGACGAGTTCGACCTCGCCACCGCCCGGTACCACAAAATCATCCTGATGACAGACGCCGACGTCGACGGCGCGCACATCCGAACCCTCCTCCTCACCTTCTTCTTCCGTCAGATGCGAACGCTCGTTGAGGAGGGGATGGTCTACATTGCACAGCCCCCGCTCTACCGCGTCTCGAGGGGGAAGCAGGAGTACTACGCATTCTCCGACATGGAGCGCGACGACATCCTCGGCCGACTCCGCAACGGAGGCGGCGAGGGACGCAACATCCATGTCCAGCGCTATAAGGGTCTCGGCGAGATGAATCCCGAGCAGCTCTGGAAGACGACGATGGATCCCTCGACTCGGACGATCCTGCGGGTGACCCTGGAGGATGCGGTCGAGGCCGATTTGATCTTCCAGACGCTCATGGGTGAGGATGTCGATCCAAGAAGGTCGTTCATTGAGAAGCACGCGAAATACGCGAAGCTGGACGTGTAGCCAATAGAGTGACGGGCGGCACCGGGATGGCTCACGCGCCGGGGTGAGCCCTCAACACTTCGGAGCGCACCCAGCGCTCCAGCAGCCACTCCCAGCCGAGTGTTTCGCGTACAGCGGCCGGGGTGGTGCCGAAGATCCGCTTCATCTGATGACAGAGCGCCGAGTGGTCGGCGTAGCCGAGGGCGCAGGCGTGCGAGAGGATGGACCTGCCGGGGTCGATCTGGATGCGCATCGCGGCGTGAAGTGCACGCGCTGCCTGGAGCCAGCGACTGGGGGCCGGAAGGCTCTTCTTGCGGAAGCGGAAGCGAGTGCTCGATTCGGCCGCGCCGATCGACTTCAACAAGGGACCGACCTCAGTAAAACGCGGTGCGGCCGTGAAGATTTGTGCGATGAGGTGATTGAGCGTTGGCGAGAGGCGAAGCCCGAAGAGTGGCAGCCACTCGACGACGTCGATACCGATGCTCGTCGTAGTCGTCAAGGGGCGCCGAAGAGACTCTCCCAGCGGAGCGTTGCCAGCCACGACCGCCCTGACTGATGCCTTGGCTGCCTGCCCCGCGAGGAACAGCCCGTCCTCGATATCCGGCCCGAGGGAAAGAACGACCGGGACCGCGGGAAGGCGGCGCCTCAGATTCCTGACAGCTTCGGAGCAAGTGGGCCAGTCGACGTTGCGTGCACTGACGTGCAGAGCCAACACCGAACCGGGGACGATCTTCGACAACTCGACCTCCCGAACCATCACCGTCGTGGCGCCTGGGGTGTAGGGCGGTCTGACGTGGAGAATCGGATAGTGCGGACTCAGACGGTCGGATGCTGGCGATGCCCAGTCCGAGAGCTGGTGTGCGGGTGGCGTGCGCCCCACCTGGGATCTTGCCGTCGGGTATCTGGTGTTCATTCGAGCTACGTGTGGGCGAGTACGTCGATTGGCCAACTCATCCGTCGGGTAGCGTGCTGCGCGCTACCCGACGGCGGTGTCCGTTCAATCGAGCGGCAATGGAGGATTCGGGCTGCCTGAAACGCATCGTTGCGTACCGGCGGGTGGAGGTTGAGGTGGGACGCTTGGGCCGGGGCCCGAGGGCGGATTGGGTAGGAACCCTCTCGAAAAACGGTGCCTTCGGAGAACAGACCGCAGCATCTCCGTCGGCGGGAGCAGGTGGTGGCAAGCGACGGACCAGACAAAGAGTGCCGACCCCTCAATCGCTATAAGGACAGCCAGAACAGGGCTTTACCAATTCGCTCGTCGAGTTGATCGCTGCTCGTCCGCTTGTAACCCTCGGGGTCATTGTCGATCCTCTGCGACCCAGCGGAAAGGCGATGTGTTCGCCGCGGTCGGTTTTGGTCGACGGGCTGGCCAGAACGGAGGATTGGTCGGCACAGGGGAAGTCTCGGTGCCGGCAGTTGCGTGGTCCGCGAACTCGCGGCGGAGGTCGGTGTAGCAGCCGTGATCCCCCGCCCCGCCGGTTTGGGGAGGTGCGTCCGGTTTCGCTGGTCCGAGGAGCGTGCATGAATCTACGGGCAGTTCTGTCCACTGCCGTATCTTCCGGCGGCCTGCTCGGCGTCGTGATCGTGGGGTACAGTCTCCCGGCATTCCACGCCGCAGCGCCAATCATTGCCGACGTTCCGGGGGCATTCGATGTCCGCACCCGAGCGACGTGGGATCTCCCCATAGTGCGGGATGCGTCCGTCGAGCGCTTCGTCGACCTCCTGCACGAGCAGCAGCAGGATCGGATGGCGCAGTACCTCAAGCGTTCCGGACGCTACGAGGGAATGATCCGAGGCAAGCTGCGCGAGCGCGGCCTACCCGAGGACCTTCTCTATCTCTCGATGATCGAGTCCGGCTTCGACCCGAACGCGCAGTCGGTGGCTTCGGCCGTCGGATTGTGGCAGTTCATGGCCCAGACGGCGCGAGGCTACGGGCTCCGCATCGACACCTACGTCGACGAGAGGCGAGACCCGGTGAAGTCGACGGACGCGGCGCTGAGGTACCTGGCGGACTTGTACGAGGAGTTCGGATCGTGGAGCCTCGCCGCGGCGGCCTACAATTCCGGCGGCGGCCGGGTTGCACGGATCATGCTCGAAGAGACCGGATCGGTGAGGGGCCGTGAGAGCGACTTCTGGCGGATTCGGAATCGCCTCCCGGCCGAGACCCGGGCGTACGTCCCCTTGATTTACGCGGTCGCTCTCATTGGCAAGGAGCCGCACAGGTACGGCTTGGACCGAGTGGAGCGGCTACTGCCGATCGAGGTGGAGCAGGTCGAGGTGCCGGGAGCGACGTCGCTCCAAACTGTCGCGGCGGCGATTGGTCTCGATGCCGATGACCTCCGGGAACTGAACCCTCACCTGATTCAGGGCACGACTCCGCCCGGCGAACGTTACCCTGTTGTGATTCCGGCAAGCCGGCGGGATCAGTTTGTGCACAATTTCGGCTGAGTGGCCGACGGCCGGGCAGTCTCGACGGAGCCTGATGCTTGCGTGCCTACGCATCGGGTTCGCGCCGCGAGTCCTTTCGATGACTGCCGAGCGGCGCGGAGCTTCGCTGGGCCGCCTTGTCAGCGACGAGGACGGGCTGGCCCCAACCGGGTGATCCGGGCAGGAAGAGAGAACGGGACCTATGCGGACCAGAATTCCAATTGCCGCCTGCTTGATCGTTTCGACGTTGACGGGGTGCGGGTACAACCGGATCCAGGCGCTGGACGAACAGGTCGACGAGCTCGGCTCCAACATTGAAGTGGAACTGGTGAACCGGAACAACCTGATCCCGAATCTGGTTGCGACCGTGCAGGGTGCCTCGGAGTTCGAGCGGGGGACCTTCACGGACGTGGCGGAGGCGAGGGCGGGTCTCGAGCAGGCGCGGGAGGGGGTTGCGGAAGCGGTGGAGGAGGGGGACATGCAGTCGCTCGCCGTGGCCGCGGACGAAGCAAACCGTCAGATCGGCACCTACATCAACGTCGCGGTCGAAGCGTACCCACAGCTTCGGGCAACGCAAAGCTTCATGGCCCTTCAGGATCAGCTCGCCGAGAGCGAAAACCGGATCTCGGTCGCTCGTCGCGACTACAATGAGGCGGTTCGGACGTACAATACCTACGTGAGACAGTTCCCCCAAGTGGTTACGGCAAGGTTGGTCGGGGCCGAGCGGAAGGAGCCGTTTGAAGCGCCGGAGGGGGCCGAGCAGACTCCGACGGTGGACTTCGGCACGGGAAGCTGAGCGTCCACGAGATCCCGACCCACTGGTCATCGACAAGCCCGCCGGTCTCCTCGCGCAGCCGATGTCACCCCACCATCCGTCAAAAACACTCGCTCACGGCATCGCCCACTACTTCTTGAAGGCTGTTGGAAAAACAGGCTGCGCGAAGGCCGAAGAGAAATCGTGCAGATCAAGGCGCGCGAC
>WHSP01000320.1:0-638 GCA_009380025.1 Gemmatimonas sp.
GGTCGTACTTCCAGGTTCCGTCATAGGTCAGCACCCTTGCCGTCGCCACGAGGCTCGCGATGTCAGCGGCTTGGAATGCGACCCCTTGGTGTGAGCCGAGCGGTTTGCCGAACGACGAACGGCCCTCGATGAAGCGCAGCGTGTCACGCAGGCACCCGCGTGCCAGGCCGGAACTCATCGCCGCAATCGGAAACCGGGCCCACGTCAAAAACTCGAGCACGTCGCGGTAGCCCTTGCCTGGCTCCGAGATCACGGCGTCGGCGGGAACCCGGACACCGTCAAAGTACAGCGGCCGGGTATCGGACGCGCGCCAGCCCAGCTTGGAATATTTCGGGCCGACAGTCACACCGTCGGCGTCGAGCGGCACAAGGAACGCCGATGTAGGCGGGCGCTCGTTATTCGATTCCCCTACGCCGGCGATCAGAATGATGTACCGGGAAAACGGGGTGCCCGAGTTGGTGATGAACTCCTTGGCGCCGTTGATGACCCAGTCGTCGCCATCCTTGCGCGCGACGGTGCTGATGTTGCCGGCATCGGACCCGCCCGACGGCTCGGTGAGGCCGATCGATATGAACGTGCGCCCATCACAGGCAGCGGGCAGAACCTCCTTGCACAGCTCCGGCCGGTCCGCTGCCAGG
>WHSP01000320.1:648-1112 GCA_009380025.1 Gemmatimonas sp.
CATCGACGAATCGACTTCGGCGATCTCCTCGATGGCGAGGCACAGCGTGCGCAGATCGGCGCCACCGCCGCCGAACTCAGTCGGCGCCAGCAGCCCGAACACGCCGAGCGCGCCGATCTCCCGGACCAGGTCAGGATCGAAGTATGCGTCAATGCTGCGGGGAACGGCCGTGTCCGAGAGCTTCCTGGTGCAGAAGTCCCGCACGCTCGCCTTCCATGTGTGATGTTCCGGCGTCAACGCCCATGGCACGTCGTAACCGTCTCGCAGGAAGTCGGCCTGCTCGGCCGTCCGCGTCTTCGGTGTAGCAGTCACTCGAGACCCCTTGCTCTGTCGTCATCGCCACCACCATAGTTTCAATTCATTGCTCATTTTTCAAGTCATCACTAGACTTTTGTGAGTGGCGTTGATGGAGAGGAGCGATCGTGGCGCGACGTAACGTGTCTGGCAGGTGGTTCGAGCAGTTC
>WHSP01000321.1:0-515 GCA_009380025.1 Gemmatimonas sp.
AGGAGAACCTCCGTCAATGCCAAGACCAAAGAAGTACCCCGACGAGCTCAAGGAGCGCTCCGTGCGCCTCGTCTTCGAGTCAGGCCGGCCGATCGCGCACGTCGCGCGTGATCTCGGCGTCAAATACGAGTCGCTGCGCAAGTGGGTCCGCCAGGCCGAGGCCGACGGCGGCCAACGCAAGGACCTGCTGACCTCGTCCGAGCGCGAGCACCTCAAAGAGCTCGAGCGCGAGGTCCGCGAGCTGCGCAAGGCCAACGAGATCCTCAAGGCGGCGTCTGTTTTTTTCGCCAAGGAGCTCGACCCACCCCGACCGAGGTGAGCATGTTCGTCGACGAGCATCGCGAGCGCTTCGGGGTCGAGTCCATCTGCCAGGCCCTGGGCGTGTCGGCGTCCGCCTACTACGAGCGCCGCTCCGGGCGGCGCTCTCAGCGGGCGGTCGAGGACGAGCGGCTCTTGGCGGTGATCCGCAAGACCCACAAGAAGAACTACTCCGCCTACGGCTACCGGCGGACCTG
>WHSP01000321.1:525-1101 GCA_009380025.1 Gemmatimonas sp.
AAGGCGCTCGTTCGCGCCGGCGAGACCGCGCCCCGCTGCCAGATCCAGCGGCTGATGCGAGCCCACGGGATCCGCGGCGCCAAGCGCCGCGGCAAGCCCTGGCGCACGACGACGCCCGATCCCGAGGCACACCGTCGGCCCGACCTCGTCGAGCGCGACTTCACAGCGGTGGCGCCCGATCGGCTGTGGGTGTGCGACTTCACGCGGCTGCGCTGCTGGGAGGGCGTCGTGTACTTCGCGTTCGTGATCGACGTCTACTCACGCCGGGTCGTCGGCTGGCAGCTCGCGACGCACATGCGCACCACGCTCGTCACAGACGCGCTGCGGATGGCGCTCGCGCTGCGCGCGCCCGGCGCCGACGTCGCGCTCGTGCATCACTCCGACGCCGGCAGCCAGTACACCAGCGGCGACTACACCCAGACGCTGACCGACCACCAGGTGCTCGCCTCGATCGGCACCGTCGGCGACGCCCTGGACAACGCGCTCGCGGAATCCTTCGTGGACTCCTTCAAGACCGAGCTGATCACCGACCGCGTCTGGCGCACGCACACCCAGCTGGAGTTCGCAACCGTCGAG
>WHSP01000322.1 GCA_009380025.1 Gemmatimonas sp.
AATCTGTCTCTTCACGCGCAGCTCGCGGACGGCATCCGCGTGCAGCTGACGACCTACCTCTCGTCACGGCACCACAACGACGCGTGGGTCAAGGACGGGTACCTCCTGGTCGATAAGCTCCCGATCGACCTCGGCTCGCTGAACCGATTGATGGAGTACGTGACGTTGCGTGTCGGTCACTTCGAGCTCAACTACGGCGACGCGCACTTTCGCCGCAGTGACAACGGCAACGCGATGCACAACCCGTTCATTGGCAACTACATCATGGACGCCTTCACCACGGAGATCGGGGGCGAGGTCTACGTGCGGTCGAAGGGCTTCATCGCCATGGGCGGCATCACGGGCGGTGAGATCCGCGGGACCGTGGTGACGCCCGGTGACCGTGGGCCGGCCTATCTGGGCAAGCTCGGGTTCGACCGGATAGTGAGGCCGAACCTGCGTGTGCGTATGACGGGATCCGTCTACACGACCAACCAGGCGCTCAACAGCACGCTGTACGGCGGCGACCGGGCAGGGTCGCGGTACTACTACGTGATGGAGAACACGCAGGCGACCGAGTCTGCGCAGTTCACCTCGGGGCTCATCAATCCGGGGCTCCGGAA
Source organism: Gemmatimonas sp. (assembly GCA_009380025.1). Classification (GTDB taxonomy): domain Bacteria; phylum Gemmatimonadota; class Gemmatimonadetes; order Longimicrobiales; family Longimicrobiaceae; genus WHSP01. The sequence continues at coordinate 603 of WHSP01000322.1, forward strand.
CCGGCTGACGGCGCAGCAGTACAACCCGTTCGTGAAGTTCCACGGGCTCGAGGTCTTCGGCGTCGTCGAGCGGGCAACGGGCGGCGTGTCGGCCGAGCCGGAGGATCGCACGTGGAACCAGTATGCGGCCGATGTGGTCTACCGCTTCCTGCCCCGGGAGCAGGCCTTCGGCGGCATCCGGTACAACAAGGTCGAAGGTCCGCTGGCGGGGATGACGGATGACGTCAGGGCCGACCGCTGGCAGGTCGGCGGCGGATGGTTCCTGACGCCGAACATCCTCATGAAGGCGGAGTACGTCCGGCAGAAGTACTACGACTTCCCGGCGACGGACATCCGCAATGGTGGGAAGTTCAACGGGCTCATGCTGGAGGGTGTAGTCGCTTTCTGATGCGGACGAGTATGGGTGCCGTCTCTCCGGTCTTCAGTTCGGGCGGGCGCGCGTGCGTCCGCCCGTGCTTCGTACGCGAGACGAGTGCGGCAGTCTGCATGAGCTCC
>WHSP01000323.1:0-355 GCA_009380025.1 Gemmatimonas sp.
CGAGGTCAAGATGCCACGCGAGGCAACCATGCCCAGGTAGTCTTCGGGTGCCGTCTCGGACCGTACGAGGATGAGCTCGTCGTCTCTCCCGCATGCGTACTCGGGATACAGGACCACTCGACCCACTGCTGCTCCGGGCGAAGCGCCGATGCCGACGGTGAGTACGGGGTGCGACTTCTTCACATCCGCCCGGATCGAAGGCCTGAGCAGCTCGTCGAGACGCGACGGGGTGAGTCTGTCCCGAACAGCGGTCGCCTCGTCGATCAGTCCCTCTTCGACCATGTCGGCAGCGATCACCCATTCTGCTTCTGCCGAGCGCTTGCCGACGCGGCACTGCAGCAGCCACAGCCTTCCC
>WHSP01000323.1:365-1095 GCA_009380025.1 Gemmatimonas sp.
ATGTCGCACATGTCTTTGAAGTGGTTCTCTAGAACGGAGATGTGGCGCTGAAGTTCCTGCCACGCGTTGGGATGTCTTTCCTTCATCTCGATCAGCGGCAGCGGATCGCAAGTGCCTGCGACCACGTCCTCACCCTGGGCATCCGAGAGAAAGTCGCCGAAGGGCGACCTTGCGCCTGTCAGCGGGTTGCGGGTGAAGACGACTCCAGTGCCTGAGCCCTCCCCGCGATTGCCAAACACCATGGCCTGGACGGTCACGGCCGTCCCGAGATCGTCTGGGATCGCGTTCATGCGGCGGTAGTGGCGGGCGCGGTCGCTATCCCATGAGCGGAAGACCGCCTCGATAGCCAGTCGCAGCTGCTCGCTTGCGTCCTGTGGGAATGGTTCTCCGGTTGCTTCGGCGATGGCCTCCTGCAGTCGCCGGACCGTTCTTTCCTCGGAGCGCTCCAGGCGATCCTGATGGCGCGGCACTTCGTCGAACATCGAGCGAGGGATGCACTTCACCGTGCCGGAGAACATCTCGATCAGGCGTCGATAGCAGTCCCACGCGAAGGCGTGGTCTTCGGTCTGGGCCGCGAGTCCCTTCACGGTCGCATCGGTGAGCCCGACGTTGAGAACCGTGTCCATCATCCCGGGCATCGACCGAGGTGACCCCGAGCGCACCGAGACCAGCAGAGGATCGTTCGGATCTCCGAACGAACGCCCCATCACGGCGGCGAGCCGACTCAGAT
>WHSP01000324.1 GCA_009380025.1 Gemmatimonas sp.
AGACCCCCACGACGTGATCGACGACAAGGTCCGGGTTGTCTCCCGCAAGGACGTTGAGACCCACAGCCTGTGTGGGATCGTCGGGGTCGAGGAGGCAAGTCCTCTCCACCGCTTGGTCGGGGAGCCGCTCCAGGATCGCTTCGATGAGGTCGCCCTTGGGGTCGATGACGATCGCAGATCGTCCGGCCTCGGCGTCGGCCAGCACCATCGAAGCGATGAGCGTCGACTTCCCCGTTCCCGTCTCACCGACCACGTGCATGTGGTGACGCGCGTCATCAATCGAGATCGCAACCGGACGCGACTGCCCCGGACCATCGGCTTTGCCCAGGATCCGGCCTTCCTTCGGGAGGGCCCTAGGGGGAGCCAGTGTTCGGGCGCGGGCGTGGTCGAGTCCGGGGACCGGTTCGGACGGTAGCGCTGCGACCTGAGCCAGTTCTGGAACGGAGAGCAAATAGCTCGAGGTGAAGGAGCGCGCGTCGAAGCGTCTCAGCCCGCCTCTCATTCGGCGGCGACGAAACCCGTTGCGGCCTTCGAACACCGCGAAGGCGCCGGCGAGGGCATGGATGCGCCCTCGGGCAATGGCTCTGTCGTGCGACGACACGGCGATCCGCACCTTCGTGTGCCACAGCGGAGAGGACGCCTTGGCGAGGATGGCTCTGATGTCCGGATCGATGGTGGGATCCATCGACGGCCGGGCCACCCTGGCCGGCTTGCCGTGCGAGGACCCAGCTGCCCAGAAGGGCGTCGTGGCGTTCGGCACTTGCCGCAGCTTCCGCGCCGCTCTCAGCATCCGGTACCGAGCGGTGCTGATCGCCGGTCGCGCAAGAACCTGGATAACCGCGCGCTCCCCCGGCTCCAATGTCGTCATCGTTCCAAGAGCCAGGCGCAAGGGTTCTGTGTCGGGTGCCTCGCCGATCGGGAACCATTCGGGTTCCGCTAAGGCGAGCTCCGTGATGGCGATGCTTCCCGGTTCGGGAAACAGAGGCCTCTCGAGTTGGGATTCTGTCCGGGCCCCCGGCCATGCCGACTCGACGGCACGCTCCACGAGCCCTGGGGGGATCACGTTCGGAACCCAGAGCGAGATCGCCA
>WHSP01000325.1:0-860 GCA_009380025.1 Gemmatimonas sp.
TGGTCGCGTTCCTGGCCACGAAGATGGACAAGACCGCCATCGGCCGGTTGGCCCGTGTCGACTGGGACACCGTGGGCCGCATCTGCGAACGCGTCGTGGCCGACGGGCTGGATGCCGACCGGCTGGACGGCCTAGTCGAGATCGGGGTGGATGAGGTGTCCTGGAAACGCCAGCACAACTACCTCACCCTGGTCACCGACCACCGGCGCGGCAAGGTCGTGTGGGGCAGCCACGGCAAGGACGCCGCCGCACTGGACCGGTTCTTCGCTGAGCTGGGCGAACACCGCGCCAGCAAGCTGGAAGCGATCAGCATGGACATGGGCCCGGCCTACGCCAAGAGCGCCCGCCAGCACGCCACACAGGCGACCGCCTGCATCGACCCGTTCCACGCCGTGGCGAAGGTGACCGAGGCGCTGGACAAGGTACGCCGCGCCGAGTGGAACCAGCTGCGCAAGATCGACCCCGCAGCGGCCAAACGGTTCAAGGGCGCCCGCTGGGTGTTGCTGAAGAACCCCACGAAGCTGACCGAGGACCAGCAAGCGACCTGGCGCAAGCTCCGCCGCCGCGGCGGCATGATCTGGCGGGCCTACAACCTCAAGGAAGCGTTCCGCGCGATCTTCGCCGGCGACCTCGACCCCGACGACGCCGCCACGCTCATCGACCGGTGGATCAGCAAGGCCTCCCGCTCCCGCATCGACGCCTTCGCCACCGTCGCCAAGACGATCCGCAAGCACCGCGACGGCATCCTCGCCGCGCTGAAGCTGGGCATCAACATGTAAGCCCGGTTCTCGTCCTTACAACAACCCGCTTCATTTTCCCATCACCGTGTGTACTGGCAACTCGACCTTCCCCACTCGTAC
>WHSP01000325.1:870-1086 GCA_009380025.1 Gemmatimonas sp.
GCAGCAGCCGCGCTCGCCCTGATCATGCTCAACTGCGGGCCCATCACCCTCCTACTACCCCACGAACGATCACCCTGACGTGCCCACACTCACGCCGGGAGAGCCCCATTGTGGATGGTTGGTTCCGCACCGGCGACATCGGCCGGAAGGACGACGAGGGCTTCCTCTCGATCGTGGACCGCAAAAAGGACCTGATCATCCGGGGCGGGTTCAACG
>WHSP01000326.1 GCA_009380025.1 Gemmatimonas sp.
GGCCTTGAGCGCCTCGACATGCGCTTCCCGGCTGGTCCACAGATCCACGACCCACACCAGATTGGGATCGTCGGCCGATTCGCTCACGAGATACAAGAGGCAGGCCGGGTTGTCGTCGAAGAGTTTGCCCGACTCGAGCAGGATTTCCACCACTCGCGGGCGTTGGTCTTGCTTGGCCGTCAACTTGTTGAGCAACGCGTAGGTCATGCGCCAGATGCTAACGCGCCTCGCGGGGGGATCAACCGGAGCGCGCGGCGGCCGCCGTCCTAGTCGTCGACGAATCTCCACCTGGCGGCCGGTCGGAGGGATCGTGTCCGGCGAAAGACGTTCCAAGCCGAGGGCAGTCTCATTTCTCCACGCAGTCGGCCGGGATCACGACGCGTATTCCCTCCAACGCTTTCCTCACCGAACAAACAGCACCCGGCGAGGGTGCTACGAAACGTCTTTGCTCCATGCCTGATGTCACCTAGGGCGCGGGTTCGGGTCCCTCCGTCGGCGGGGCCGCTCCGGTTCCCCGGAGCGACCCCCGAAAGTTCGCTTGCCCTAGAAAGCGTCGACGTTGACCAGGATCTCCTTGATGGGGTCGGGGTCGTCTATGTCGTTCCAGTTCGAATTCCCTGCGTTCTGCAGGGCCGTCTTCACCTGCGATGGTGACGCTCCAGAATTGTTGGCTTTATACAACGCCGCCGCCCCGGCAACATGAGGAGACGCCATGGACGTTCCGCTGATCGTGTTGTATCCACCGCCCTTCCACGTGGACAAGATGCAGACGCCCGGAGCGATCAGGTCGATGTCCGCGCCAAAGTTCGAGAAGTTGGCGAAGGTGTCGTCGACGTCGGTCCGGCACGTGGACGACCCAAGGCCACCTGGCTGACCGTCGAAGTCTGCAAGCGCGGACACGGTCATGACCTCGTCGTAGGCGGCAGGCGCGTGGTTCGCGGCGTCGTCGGCCTCGTTGCCCCAACCGCTGGCGTTGCCCTTGGCGTTCGCGTAACGGCGGAACGCCGCGGCCAGGTCGTCGAGGTCGACGACGTCGAGCTCGCGCAGTCCTCGTCCGGTCTGGATCAGCATCCGCACGAT
>WHSP01000327.1 GCA_009380025.1 Gemmatimonas sp.
CGGCTCCGGGAACCACTGGCAACGGGGACCTGCTTCCCCATCGCCCGAACATGCACTGAGACCGAATCAATGGCAGGCAAAATCCGCATCCGGCTGAAAGGATTCGATCACGCGGTGATCGATCAGACGACGGCCGACATCGTACGCACCGCCGAGAAGACGGGTGCCCGCATCAGCGGACCGATCCCGCTTCCGACACGGACGCAACGTTGGACGGTTCTTCGTTCGCCGCATATCGACAAGAAGAGCCGGGAGCAGTTCGAGCTCAAGACGCACAAGCGGGTGATCGACATCCTCGACTCGCGTCCCCAGACGGTCGACGCGTTGACGAAGCTGGATCTTCCGGCCGGCGTCGACGTCGAGATCAAGGTCGACTGAGGAGGACGCCATGATGAGTATCATCGGACGCAAGCTGGGGATGTCGCAGATCTTCGAGGAGTCGGGAGCGGTGGTTCCGGTGACGGTGGTAGAGGCCGGGCCGTGCCCGGTCGTAGAGGTGCGTACAGAAGAGAAGAACGGATACGGGGCCGTGCAGCTCGGCTTCGGAGCCAAGAAGGAAGTCCGGGCGACCAAGGCCGAACGGGGGCATGCGAAGGCGGCTGGCCTCGAGGCGGCGCCCGCTGTGCTTCGGGAGTTCCCGGTTGGCGAGGGAGAGCCGCCCGCGGTGGGCGAGCTGGTGACGGTCGCAGCGTTTGAAGTCGGTACGCGGGTCAAGGTGACGGGACGCACGAAGGGACGCGGCTTCCAGGGTGTCGTCAAGCGGCACGGGTTTGCAGGGGGCCACGCTTCTCATGGTGCTACTCGCATCCACCGCGCCGCTGGATCGATCGGCGCGGGGACGAACCCGTCACGCGTCATCAAAGGAAAGCGCATGCCCGGTCACATGGGAGCTGCCCAGCGGACGATAGTGAACCTGCAAGTCGCCAAGATCGACGCCGAGCGCAACCTGCTCTACCTCCGCGGGGCGATTCCCGGGCCGGTGAACGGATACGTCTTCATCACGAAGTACTAGAATGCCTTCGATAAATCGCGCAGCTCTGCGTTACGCTTCCTCGCCGCTCCCTG
>WHSP01000328.1 GCA_009380025.1 Gemmatimonas sp.
TAGCGATCGAACAGCTCCTTCGCGCGCGGATGGTCGGCGTTCTCAGCACAAGTTCGCCGCCAGCTCTGCCAGATCTCCGCCCGGGCGCGTTCGAGCACCTCTTCGTTCGTCGTGTTCTCCCACTTGACCATTTCCGCGATGATCCGAAACAGCCGCTGACGCTCCTTCTCCTGCTTCTTCTCAGTCGGAAAAAGATCAGGGTGCGCCGAGGGGTCGTCCACCATCTGCGCGAAGATCACCGCCCTGGCAGCAGCGAGCGGACGGCTCCCACCAGAGGTGGAGCGTGCTGGGATGGCCGTGCCGGATGGACTTCTCCCGCGCCGACGCCGCATTGATGGCATCGAGCGGCAGGGCCACCTCTATGAGCTTCTTTCGGTACGCGGTCATGAACGAACTGCCGTCACGTTATTAGGGTTGTGCTCCATAGAGAGCTCATATCGCGGCGCCGCAATGTCGGCTATGCAGCGAGGGGCGCCAGGACACGTGCGAGCCCCGACAGCTCTCGGAGAACCGCGTCGAGCCGTCCCTGGAATCCACCCTGGCCGTAGTCGTGAACGTGTCGGGCCAACCTTTCGATGTCCTCACCCGTAAGGATCAGCGTGTTGCCATCAACCACCTGCTTCTGCAGCTTCCGCAGGAAGAACTGGAAACCGCCTTCGCCCACGACCGGCCTGTGAAGACCAGACAACGCCTGTGCTCCCAATTCCATCCGGATGGTCGTCACCGCACACTCCTGGCTGACGGCTTACGATGGCATGTCCCCGCGGCTCACGAGCTGGCCAAAATCGTAGTTGACGCTCGTGACCCCGAAGTCCGGCTCGCGTTGGAACGGCTGCCGGACGTAGTGCACGCGGTGCGAGTCATCGTCGTGGAACTCGACAATCCCCAGAATGAAGTCGTCAGGCTTGTTGAGCGAGTAGAGGATTTCATTCCGTGTCACGCTCAACGTGTCCGCGCGGGCCACGCGACCCTTCACCTCGATGAATCGCAGCCGACCCGTACCGGGGACATGGCTTTCGATGTCGTAGCCCAACTTCTCGATCTCTCGGTCGATGGG
>WHSP01000329.1:0-276 GCA_009380025.1 Gemmatimonas sp.
AGTCGGCGTGGCCGGGAGCCCGGGCCGAAGCCCAGTCCGATATGGCCCTGCTGTCGGACACGGGGCAGACCGCGGTCACCGAGCTCGTGCTGGCGCAGCCCGAATGGTTCCCGATCGGCGACGCTCCCGATACCGAGCCGCTGCGGCTTGCCCTCGGGGTGATGACCGCGCTCGAGCCCGATGAGAGCGCGGCGATCCAGATCCTGGCCCGGCCCGCGACCAGCGCGGCGCGCCTGCCCCTGCTGCGCGCGGCCCGTCGCCTGCGCCGGGCGGCTC
>WHSP01000329.1:286-708 GCA_009380025.1 Gemmatimonas sp.
ACCGCGGCGCCGTTCTGGGCGACCGGGTCGGGCCGCGGCCAGGGCCGGCAGGTGAGCCGACCGGTGATGGACCCAACCATCGATCAGGACGTGCGCGCGATCCTCGCCAAGGCGTCGTCGCCGCTGTGGCGCTGCTCGGTGCGCGTGGCGGTGTCGGCGCCCCGGCGCCCGCAGGCGAGAGGAAAGATCCACGCGCTGGCGGGCGCGTTCGCGGTGTTCGAGGGCCGCAACGGCTTCCGCCGCCGGCGGGTGCTCGGGGGCGCTGGCCGCCTTGAAGCGCGCTCCTTCGGACGCGGCTATTTGCTGTCGGTCCCCGAGCTCGCCCAGGTCGCGGCCCTGCCCGCCGAGGCGGTGCCCGGGCTCGAGCGGGCGCGGGCTCGAACGCTGGCGCCGCCCCGGGCACTGCCCGATGCGGGACGGGT
>WHSP01000329.1:718-1045 GCA_009380025.1 Gemmatimonas sp.
TGGTGCTGGACGATGCGCGCGCCGAGCGGGCCGCGTCGTGATCGATCCCAAGGGAGATCTAGTCGAGTCCGTGCTTCAACGTCTGCCCGCCGACGCCGTTGAGCGCACCTGTCTGCTGGAGCCCGACGATCCCGACTACGCCGTGGGGCTCAACATGCTCGACGGGGCGAGCCCCGACCTCGTCATCGATCACATCGTGGGGGCGTTTAGGCGCATCTTCGACCCGCACTGGGGGCCGCGAACCGACTACATCATGCGCTCGGTGTGCATGACGCTGATCCATATCGAGGGCGCAACCCTCGCCGACGCGCCGCAGCTGCTCACCCA
>WHSP01000032.1 GCA_009380025.1 Gemmatimonas sp.
TGAAAAGCAGGCTGCGCGAAGGCCGAAGAGAAATCGTGCAGGTCAAGGCGCGCGATTACGACGCAGCCGAATCGACATTCCGAATAGTTCACTTGGCACATTTTGCTTCGCCTGCCCAATTTTCGTATGTGAAACATTCGGGCAGGAAAATGACTACTCCGGGTGGAGTGAAGCCAGAATCCGGCGCAGGCTTGCCTGCTCAGACAGGGGCAGCGACGATGCAAACTCCTCCTGCACCCGAACCAGCACCTCGGCGCCCGCCGCGGCCCGTTCTGCCCCAAGTGGCGTCAGTTCCGCGCGCACGCTTCGGCGGTCCGCCGGGTCGTCCACCCTTCGGACCAGCCCCTCACTCTCCAACCGGTCGATGAGGGTGGTCATGTTCGAGGGTACACAGCGCTGCCCTTCGGCGAGGGCGCGCAATGGCATTGGCTCGCCGGCCCGGACCAGCTGCTGGAGCGCCTCCATCTTCGCGCGGGACAGCCCCACGTCCTTGAGGGCCTCCTCCAGACGGTCCTGGAGGGCCTTTGCGGTCTCCAGCAGCATGAGGACCAGAGGGCTGGTCATGGCCGTTCTATCGCGTCATCGACAGTGCTAACTCTGCCCTCAAACTGTTTCATATGTGAAACAGTAGTCGACCGACGTCCGGCCCGCAACCTCCAACCCCTATGCGTTGTCCGGGGTTCCGCCCGGAAGATGGCCGCCTTCTGACGTCACGCGTTTGCCGCGCGCGCGAGCTCGCTCATGCGCACGAACTGCCCATTGACGAACTCTCGCGACATACGCATGAGATCCGCGCGACTGCCACCCACGAATGGCCCCTGCGTTGCGATCGGATAGTTCTGGGGCTGGCCCGCGTAGAGTACTACACGCGCCCCGGCACTACCCGCGGTCAGCCAGAGCGCGCTGTCGCCGTCGGCATCGGGACGATCGAGCCAGCCAACCTGCCCGTCGCGCAATTCGGTCTCGGCACCGACATGCACCGGGCCGTCCAGCACATACAGGAAGCCGTTGTACGCCGCCGGCAGATTCTGGTCGATGCTTGCGCCCGGGTCGAGCGCGATGTCCGCCATCGTGATCGGCACGTGCTCGCGCCGCCGCACGCGCGCCTCGCCCGAGGACCCGCCGTACACGCGTACCCGAACCCCCTCCTCGCGACGGACGGGTGCGGCGGCGCGACCGATGGTCTCGAAGTGCGGCTCGACCCAGCGATCGGCCTCCGGCAGGGCGAACCAGAGCTGCAAGATCCGAGAAGGGCCCCGTGGAACGACGCGTTCGCCGTGGATGATGCCACGGCCGGCCGTGGTCCACAGTACATCGCCCTCATGCAGCACGCCCTCGTCCCCTTCGTCGATGCCGCCCTCGACCACGAAGGTAGCGATCTCGAATCCCGCATGGGGATGCTCACCGCCGAGCCCCGCGCCGGCCGGCATGTCCATCCGGTCATCGGCGAGCAGGATGAAGGGATCCTGATCCGCGAAGGCGGCGGGCTCGACGACGAAGACTGCCTCGTGTCCCGGTCCCCCGAAACCCGGCGCGGGCGGCGCCGTCGTGATAGTGCGAACCACGCGGCGCTGAATCACTGTCATCCCGTTCATTATCGTGTTTCCTCAGTTCGTTGCGTTCTCGGACAACGGACGGCGCGCGGCGAGGTTCGCGACGCCGCCGATGACGGCGATCGTGATCGCCACCGAGGCGACGCCGGACGTCCAGAGCGACTGAAGCCCCAGCGCCGCGTCGAGCGAAAAGAGTCCCGGACCCGTCAGCGCCAGCGCAAACGCACCGGCCGCAAAGATCACCGCGTGCTCGATGCCGTTCGAGGCCACGAACAGCCCATTCGGCCAGTGGACGCTGACCCCCGCGACGATCAGCACCGAGAGCATCAGCGCGGGTCCGATCGGTCCTAGCAACCCGAGCCCGACCAGAAGTCCGCTCAGAATCTCGGTCAACGACGCCACGATCACGAAGGCGCGCGCGGGCCGGAACCCGATCTGCTCGAAGAAGACATAGATGCCGTAGCCGGGCGGCGTAAAGAGCCCTCCCATCGAGGAGGTGAAGACGATCTTCCCGGCCTTCTTCTGCTCTACCCACCTCCTGATAAAGCCCTGCGTGAGCGCGAGGGACCCGAAAACGTTTACCTCGTAGTTTCGCCGCACCAGGTCGATCGGGATCTCGCTCACGGGTCCGGCTTCGCCGACGCCCGCGTTGTTGAACAGTACGTCGATATCCCAGCGATGTGCCTATCGGTGGCGACTCGCGGCGCGACCGCGGAAGACGCATAAAGTAACGGTTAGTCAACGTCTTGACGATACGATGTTTAGGGCCATTTCGTGACCGAACCGTTGTCGTAATCGGCCTCGGGCCGGGCTTTGTCGGCCTGCCGCTTGCATGGGGTCGGCGCGCAGCGGATTCCGCGCATCGGGGCTGATTCGAACGCCGAGTCCCTGGGGCGTCGATTCATTCCCTTGGCTGCGGTAACCCACCGCGCCACCTTCTCTCTCACTGCACAGGAGTCGAGACGAGCATGGCAAAGCACAGCAAGGACAGAGAGCTGTTGCGGGCAGGATCTGGCGCCAGCACGGTTTGTCGGGCGACTGCGCTTGGCGTCTTCGTTCCCGGGAGGGCAAGGCAAGTGACTCTTTTCAGGAGATCGTTGTCTGCGGCAGTAATCGTGTCCATCACCCTTGCGGGATGCTCACCCGATCGACTCGAAGGTCCTGATCCGACCGGGCCGGCGGCATTGGCCGCATCGCCGGCACAGGCGATGGCCGGGCTGGTCAACCTGACCTGCCTCGGCACCAACGACGCTCAGTTCTCACCCGGACTGACCTTCCAGACCCAGACCGTCGACATCGAGGCGGAAGGCGAGTATACCACCTGCCTCTCCAGCGACCCGGCGGTCACCTCGGGTATCTATACAGCTAGCGGTGAGGGCACGCTTAGCTGTCTGGCCGGCGGCCACGCAGGGCAGTTCACCATCACGTGGAACACCGGCGAAAGTAGCACGGTCGAGTTCACCAACAGCCTCGCTCTGCGGCCGGGAGGTCAGACCGTGGTCACGGCGACCGGCACTGTTATCGGTGGGAAGTTCGTTGGCGACCGATTTGACGGGACATTCACCCTGTTCCAGCTCGACGTGCTCGCCTGCCTGACTCCGCAGGGCGTCCGCAGCGCCAGCGGGCCAGCGACCCTGTTGTTCACCTCGCTCTGACTCTGACCGCGGCCGGCGCTGACCGCATCCGCCATCAGGCCTTCGAACCGGGAGGTCGGCGGCAAGTCGGCGGTCAGCTCGGCTACCGTGGCGCGGTATCGGATGCGCCGGCGGGCCACGGGCGTCGGCACGTCGAACCGCTGCTCGACCTCCTAGCCGTCGGGGCCGGCGACGAACGCGTACGGTTCGCCCGTACGAACGCACCCTGCTCTCGACGCGCACGCCCGCCGCCTTACCCGGACACCGCCGCGCCGAGCTCCCCGGTACGCGTCAACCGGAAGCGGAAGTGCTTCACTGCGCCGGGCTTCCCGGCCTCCGTCGGTCTGTGCGAGGCCCGGGAGCTGCGACGGCCGAATGAGATCCTGCGGAAGGCCTCCGCGTATTTCGCCCAGGCGGAGCTCGACCGCCGACCCAAGTGATGGTTGCCTGCACCGATGACCACTGCAGGGAACGCGGGGTTACCGCAGCGTGGCCCCGGGGTTCGACTCCCTGCATATGTCTCCGTAGCCTTGCGCATTCTTCTCGCACACCGCGCGTAGGCTCTTCACTCACTGCTCTGCTGTCTCCGGCAGTGGCGGCATTCGGATCACCGAATCCTCTTCCTCCTCCCCGAACGCTCCATACTTTTCCAGCGTAGCCCGCGCCGCCTCGTAATCCGAAAAATCAATACGCCACGTGAAGTCTTGCGCTCGATCCAGAGCCCGGATGAATACGCTCGGATCGTCCTGCCGCGTCAGCCGCCGCAGCGCTTCCAGGTAGTCGATTCGGAAGGCGGTCGGAATCAGGATCCGGCGCTGACGCTGCGACACCAGCTCCGCGTTCATCGTCGCCCGCGCCATACGGCCGTTCCCATCATCGAAGGGGTGGACCTCCGCGACCAGGAACATCATGTAGGCCGCACGTTGGAACGGGCGATCCAACAAGGCCATCCGCTGCAGCCCACGCACCAGCGTTGTTTCGACCAGATCTGGGTGCACAAACAGCGTCTCCCCTGCCTGGTTTGCCTCTTCCTTGAATTTCCCACTGCGGACTTCCGGACCCCGCCGCAGCATCGCTTGGTGCCTGGACTTCAACACGTCCAGAAACACCTGCGGACGGTTGATCCACTCCGTCGCGCTTACCATCATCTCATGGCGGCTGGACACCACCCTGTACGTACCCAGCACGTCATGAGCGTCCTCCGGTCGGCGATCCGGAATCCGTCCCTCGAAGACGATCTCGTGTGCCTGCTCCACCGGGAACCGTGTCCCCTCGATGAAATTCGAGAAGTACGCATCAAAGAACGCCAGATTGTGGAACGCTTCCCCGTGCAGTGTCCGGTCCTCGCGCTCAGGGATCGGGTAATCCCGTAAGGCCTCGATCAGCAGATCGAAGCGCCGAACCCGGTCCGAGTCATACGGGGCTCCCTCGGCCCGGGCCACGGCCGCCGGCGCCGATAGCTTGGCTCGCACTGTAGCCAGCATGGCACCAATCAGAGTGTGAAGCTCTTCGGCCTCCGCCTCGAGCCCGAGGAGCGGGGCGATCTCCCGAGCACGATCCCGGACCTCGTTTGCCCAGGTCTCGCCGGCCGTCCGAATTCGCCGCTCCACATACGCCTCCACCTCCGCGCGCGGCAGCGTGGGCGACTCCGCATCCACGCGCTTCCCGCTCATGCACTCCAGAAGCCCTCGCGCGGGTGATGCCAGGTACATTCCACCTCCATAAGGGATGTCTCCTGAAAGTACGCCCGGTCCACGCAGCACTCGGATCGAGAGGCCCGGCAGCTTTACCGTCCGAGCGTATGGCCCCACCAGGAAAACCTTACCCTCCGGCGTCGGTTTCGTATGAAGCGCTGTGCGATACCCGACCACCAGGCCGGGAAACAGCATCTGAACGATGTCCCATAGGTGCGCCCTCACCACGGAGGCAGGTGGGTCGGACACTCGAGTTGTGTAGAGTCGTGGTCCTATTTTCGCGACCTCGCCCCGCTTTGCAGCCTCGCTCACTTGTGCGCTTGTCGATGCATCACTCAGAAAGATTGTCGGCCAGAGAGTCGATCCGGCATTTCTTGCTACCATAGCCAGACTCAAGTAGGGGAGCGCAAGTTTTCTGCAACACTATACCCCATTAGCCCAAATTTGTGCAACACTAACCAGGGCAGAATGGGATGTGTTCTCTCGCCCGGACGGGAGATGAGAAGCTGTGCGAATCGATACCCACATTGCCGGCACCTTCCGACAGGGGCAGAGCCCATGCGCCCGGTGGATGTGGGAGACGTGCAGGCAGGGCATGCTGCCTCGCCCCTCGAACGTACCGAGCAACGCGGCGCGGAGGCGCGCTGCATCGGGAAATTTGTATACGGCCGGCCTCTACCTTCAGCGGGCAAATGAGGACATATCCGTGGACGCCCGACCCTCGGACGCAATTGCCCTCGCGCTCAGACTCGGCAAAGAGATCTTCACCCACGACGACCTCTTCGGGGTCCCGTATCCGAGGAGTTATCGTGACCGGACCATCAACCACCCACCGACGTTAGGGATAAGGGATAGGAAATTCAAACGCCCTTCCGGCCGGCATTCGGCTCGAGGGGAAGAGTACAGAGCGCGGAGAAGTGAGGTACGGAAGTCGGAGGGGGTGAAGGGTTGGGATAGCGGTTGCCGATCGGATCACGCGGTGGCCGTCGTCTACTTCGACGACACGCTCACCGGGAGCCGTACACCACTCTGCCGGACGCTACTCGGGAGCACTCCTCTTTACGGACGATCAGGACCTAACGGTGAGGTCGTCAGAGCGTCCAGATTCAATGCGCGACCACTGGGCGATGACGTAGAGAGCAGTCACCACGACGGCTCCGAACCCGAGCGCGCCAAGGACCTCCATCCTGGACTCGGGTCCCACCTGCAGACGGCGGACGAGCAGCCCGACAACCACCACTGCGGCGGCCGCCGCCGACAGACCCAGGACGGGCTCGAGATCCGTGGACCGCAGCAGGACAAGTCCGGCAATCGCCGCCACGAGAACTGGCCAAGCTGTCCAGGCGTGGCCAATGACAGCGGTGGTGATGTAGACGAGCACGGGGAGCGCGATGAGCAAGGACTGCTCGACTCGTGCGTCGACGGCGCCTGAGGCGAGTTCGCTGATCGACAAGCCAGCGACCAGTAACCCCAGGGCAGTGGGCCAGCGGCGGCCCAACCCGACCAGCCGGTTCGCGCGTTCACCTCGAAGTGTCGTCATGGGATCCTTCCGGATTGGGTGCACACTCGAACGTCCAGCCGTTGGCCGACGTTGTGCTGGGGCGGCCCTCATCACCTAAACCGAAACCAGAGGATCCCGCCACAGATTCGATTCAGCTCGAATCTCTCAAGGGGAGGCGGGCGGTGCCGGTGCCGGCAACCGAGCAAGACGCCGACAAGAATGGCCCTCCCGATGTCCCACTGCAACGCGCCCCGCTGACCCCTAGGCCGTCGCAGGCTCTCAGTGCGAGGCGGCTGCCAGTCGGGCGGCAACCCCGAGAAGGCCGACCCCGGTGATCTGTTCAATACGCGCGCTGACCGTGGGCTTGCGCAGCCACCGGCCAAGGCGTTCGACGGGCGGCGTAGATGCCGACCGCGGCTAGCAGCAGGGCAACCACGGCGAACGTGCCGAGCACCAGCATGGTGAAGCGCCGGTCGGCGACGGAATCGACCACCCGGGCGCGCATGGTCGCGAACTCCGCGGGGACCTCGGGTCCAGCGCGCGCAACCGCGCTCGGGCCGGACCTATGAGGCTCGCGGGCGATCCGGTGGTCCGCAGGGTGACATATGCTCCCGGCCGGGGGCTTCCCCGAGAAGCTCAACCGGTTGAGCTCTGGCTTCTGGACCGTTGCGTCGCGACGTCCGCCTATAAACCCTCACGCGAAGCCGCTCACGCCCCTTCCCGCACGCTTACCGCGTAACTGCCGCCATCGTGGCCATAGACGCCCACGAAATAGACGCCTGGCTCAAGATCGATCGTGATGCGCGAGCACTTGGATGATTCATCGATATCGTCGTTCTCGACGATCGGTGGGATCGACCCCCCATCATCATCCAGGACGGACTGATCGAACAAGCCTAGCACGGTATCCTCGTCGGGCCCTGAGCCACAGGGACCTACAATCCCGGACGTTTCGAACACGTACGTGCCCGCGGTGGGGATGAGAACGAGATAGGCATCGCGATCATCCAGCGGGTCCGAAATCGTCCCTGTCTGATAGCCACCGACAGGCAACGCGTTCGCCGTCTCGGGGTCGTCGTTCGGATCGACCTCGACCGGTCGCCCAATCTGGAAGGATGCGGGATAGTTCCCCGCCCCGTCGACGGTGATCGCTGTTGGATTGGCTGCCCCCCCGAGCGAACCCCATGGAAGCAGGGGCACGCCGATCACGCCGTCTCCACCGTCGTCCCGCCCAGCGAAGACGAGGTACACTCCGTCCTCCAGCCCCTTGAAAGCGTAGGGTCCATCGCTTGCGGCGACCGTATTGACGGTGGCACCGCTCGTGGCGTCGATCAACCGTGCATAGAGGTCGCCCGGTGGCGCGGCAGACGCCTCCTCAGCGGTGAGAGTAACGGTGCCTGTGATCCGACCATTTGGCTTAGCCGTGAACTCGAGGGTGACTGGAGATCCTTCGAGCGAGCCCGACGACGCTTCGACCTCTTCGGGCCCGGAATAGCGTCCGAGCTGGTAGGTCACCTGCGAGATACCATCGTCGTCTGTCGATACATTCTCGGAAGAGAGGGAGCCATCACCTTCGACGACCGCCCACGTGACCGCCACGTCCGCAACCGCGTTCCCGTATTCGTCCGTCACCGCAACGGCGAGTGGTTTGGGCAGTTTAGTGTTGGCCGGTGCGACCTGGCCGTCCCCGCCCTGGAGCGAGAGCACCGCCGCCGGACCAGCCGCGAGGTCGAACGAGTCCGATTCGGCCGTGCCGACGTCGCCGGCGGAAAACACGAGGGTCAGCTCACCCACTTCCCCGCCCACAGCAAGATCCCCAAACGTAGCAATCCCGTCTGCGGCCGTCGCGGCAGCTCCTCCCACGACTTTTCCGCCCCCAGAAGCAATCGCGGCAGTCACGGTGGTCTCGTTGTCGGTCTCGATGATAGTGCCGTTCCCATCGAGTATCTCGACCACTGGCTGTGTCGCGAGCGGCAATCCGGCTTCGGCACCATCCGGTTGCGTCGCAATCGACAATGTTGCAGCTGTGCCCGTCGATACGCGAACTGGTTCGGAGAGGACGGGATCGAGCGAATCCGACTCGAATGCCAGGATTCGCTCGCCGGCCGATCCTTCTACGCCCAGATCAGTGAACGTGGCCACCCCAGCTTCTACCGTCGCGCTGGTCTCGCCGATCAGCTTACCTGAACCCGAGTCGATCCTTGCCGTAACGACGCTCTCGTCGTCATCCTCGAGGACGTGGCCGTTTGAGTCCACGATCTCTATAGCGGGCTGGGTGGCGAAGGGGACCCCCGCGCCAGCTCCAACGGGTTGCGTCACGATCCTCAACGCCACGGCGGCCTGACTCACGCCGAGCGCTACCGTTCCGACAACACCCTCCACATCCGCCGATATCGTCGTTGTTCCGTTCGCGAGCGCGACCGCGAGCCCGGTGTCATCAATCTCTGCGACTTCCGGGTCTGACGAACTCCACGTGACGGCCTTCCCGGCTATCGTATTCCCTTGGGCGTCCTGCGGGTCAGCGGCAAACCGAACTGTATCCTCGATTGCCGTAGGGGACGGAGCGTCCGGTGTGATTTCGACCGAGGTGACCGGCGGAGGGGGTGGTGGCTCGGTCGGGTCATCATCGCATCCCGTCAGGAGGAGGGCGAGAGCGCCTGCCATGGGCGCCACTGCACGAATCGCGTAGCGCATCTGGAACCATGAGAACGGGTCCGTCGTTGCAGGCAACAGCGGGGATACGCCACGAGATAGAGGATGTCGTGTCGACGCGATACGTGGGTCAGGTTGGTTTTCCATTACGTCCTGTACGGTTTGCAGATCACTCAGGTGCTGCAAAGCTCGAAGGGCTCGCTGACATCGTGCTTTCCGTCGTCTCGGAGTACCCGATCGACAGAAGCACGACGCAACGAGAGAATTTCGCGCGAGATTTTGGTTCGGACAGTGCCTGGGCGAGGCAAAGTACGAGCCTGCGTCGGGGACAACGACCAGCGGCTAGTTGGGTAAACTGTGGAGCCAACTTCTGAGGATTCCGCGCAACGCGCGGTTGACTGGAACTGTAGTGTCGTCGCAACAGTCGTTGGAGATGAAAGACACTTTCCTCCTCTTGCCCGATCGCCCTTCGCTTCACGCCAGAATTGAAGACAACAACGGGGCCGGCGTGACACCGTTGAGGCAACGTCAGGTCGCCTCGGCCGGACGATCGAATCGGACATATGCCGTCGGGTCGAAGAGATTGGCGATCGCGACCTCCGACACTGGAATGATCAGCAAAGGCCCAAAGACGTCCCCGCATACTCGAAGGGAACGACCGACCGCCAGGCGTCGTTGAGCGATGGCACGAGCGAGACGATAAGGCGGGCGAGGAGGAAGGCGATGACCAAAAAGACAACTCCGACGATGGCCGAGTAGAGGATGAGCCGTTCGCCGGAGTACCGTTTTGGAGTTGACCCCCGCACCTTGGACTACACCAGGGAGCGGCCCTCATGAAGGCGCTCTCCGCACGTAGATATGTTGCGGACCTTGCAGCGTTTTCGCGCAAGCGTCGTCTCCCCAGTCTCTCGCGCGGTCCGTTCCGATATGCCGGTGAGACAACAAACGCTGCTTCGCCATTTCGGCAATAGCAGCCGATCGCAGTGCGAGGTCGGGCGACTGTGACCACATCTCGAACACATCCAAGCAAGCAACTCCAGACGGCCCCCAGCGAAGCACCGCTCGGGGGCTGTTCTCTGCCGCTTTCATGGGAGGCGGCCTGATGGCCCGTACCACCCACCACTTCAATCTTGACCCGAAGCAGGTCACCATCACCGGCCCTCGAAGCTGCTGGACCGTCAGCTGACCGACCCTTGGGAGCATCTCGGCCCGGTACTCGGAACTGAACTTCACGAGCGGCATCGGTGACGCGACCAACCTCAACCGGCAGTCCCGTGGCATCCCGGAGTAGGACGAGCGTGCCACGATCTTCAACACCATCGAGGTGACGACAAGCGCCTCGCCACGGCCTCGGAGCGCCCGCTGCCGGCGGAGCGCCGCTCGGCGGACGGTTTCATCCGCGAGACCCGCTTCCCGGTCAAGCTGACCACCCTGTCTCAGAGGTCCACCACGCTGTCCATGGAGGCCGTCCCCTTCGGACCTGAAGCGCTTCGGCTCCCAGATCCTCTTGAAGCTCACCCTGCTTCGTCGAGTACTTCGATGACACGGTGGCCTTCTTCATCAATGAACCCTGGCGACGCCTGGGGTGACACGGAAGTAGCGTGCATCGAATCCGGCGTGGCTTGCATTTTCCCCATGGACGATTATCGTCCAAGCCATGAACGATAATCGTCCATGGGGAGAGGCATCAGCTCTGGTCGCAAGGGCAGCGACGCCCGTGCTCGAGCGGGTTCTGCGTCTCATGCCCGTCGTCGTCGTCACCGGCGCGAGGCAGACTGGGAAGAGCACGCTGGTACGCTCCGCGCCGTCGCTGAGTAGCCACGACTATCTCTCGCTGGACGAGCTGGCGATCCGTGATCAGGCGCTGCGCGACCCTGAGTCGCTCGTGATCCGCTCACCCGAGCTGGTGCTAGACGAGGTCCAGCGTGCCCCCGACCTGTTGCTCGCGGTCAAGCGGGTGGTTGATGAGGAGGGTCAACGGCGAAAGGGCCGATTCGTCCTGACGGGCTCGGCGAACCTCCTGCTCATGGAGAGGATCTCCGAGTCGCTTGCCGGCCGCGCCTTCTATCTGACGCTGTGGCCGCTCACTCGGCGCGAGCGGCTCGGGCTGGGAGAAACCGGCCTCTGGTCGGCGCTGCTCGATGCGCCGATCGAGGAGTGGCCCGACCGAGTCCGGGCGGCGGATACCCCCCGCGAGGACTGGCGTGATGCCTCCCTGGTCGGTGGATACCCGACGCCCGCACTCGCCCTGTCCACGACGGAAGGCCGCGCGGCCTGGTTCGACGGCTACGTGGCCACCTATCTCGAACGGGACCTACAGCTCCTGTCCGACGTGGCCGGCCTGGGCGATTATCGGCGGCTGATGCTCGCCGCCGCGCTCCGGGTCGGTACCGTGCTGAATCAGGCCGAGCTGGCTCGCGATGTGGCGGTTCCCCGGCCGACGGCCCACCGCTGGCTGAACCTGCTCGAGGCCTCCTTCCAGATCCTGCGCATCCCAGCGTACTCGGTCAACCGCACCAAACGGCTGATCAAGAGCCCGAAACTCTACTGGTCCGACGTCGGCCTCGCGCGTCACCTCGCAGGGGGTGAACCCTCCGGCGCCCATCTCGAGAACCTAATCCTCTGCGACCTCATGGCGTGGCGCGACCTCGTAACACCGCGACCCAACATCCTCTACTGGCGCACCGTGAACGGCGAGGAGGTCGATTTCGTGATCGAGCACGGCCGCACCCTCGTTCCCGTCGAGGTGAAGGCAACACCCCGACCCTCCTACAGGGACGCTCGCCATCTCCTGACCTTTCTAGCGGAATATGGCGATGCCGTGCGTGGAGCGCTGCTCCTGCACGACGGTGACGAGGTGTTCTGGTTGGCGCGGGGCGTGCTCGCGGCTCCCTGGTGGACAATCGTCTGAACCGCCCATCCCGTTCCGGATGCGCGCTCAGGAGCTACGCCACGGGCCGCCGATGACGGGTGGGAAGTTCGGCTGTTCGTGCTCAAGATCTCGTGGTAATCCGAGTCGCTCTGCGCATCGGTCACGCTCACCGCAGTGTGAAGCCGGCGCCAGGGATTCCGGATGGGATCCAGCTAGCCGAAGAGCATCTCCAGCAGCTCGCTCCGCTCGATCTCGAGATGCTGGGCGACGTCGGCCAGGATGGCTGCGAGGGTGCCGACGCAGAGCGGGCTTATGAGGGGATATCTAAGTGATGCTCACCGCCCTGCTGCGTGGTGAGGCGGATATGGCTGCCCGTCTGACGCCTGACTTGGTAGCCGAAACGCCCGAGCGCGCGGGCAAGGTCCACGCCGTTCAGATCGCGAGGCAGCCTGGGCTCAACGCGGCGAACACTTCCTCGCGCACATTTCCTCATCCGCGTAAGATACTCTGGGCCGACCTTACGACGACGGCCCGGGCCAGGCTTCAGTCACGATCACTTGCGAGTTCCATTGTCAGCGAGCCTTGTCCCTCATCACAGGGACTGGATCCTCTCTCCAGGAACGGGATCAATCCCCAGAGGTCCGACAACAGCCCATTATTCGGCAACGCCGCCAGCTGGGCCTCGGTATGAGATCCATTGGTAACGGCTAGCGAGAGGCCACAGCGCGCACGTCTTCCCGACTCCAGATCCGAGGGAGTGTCCCCCACATTGATGACCGACTGGCGGCCTTGAACGTGTAGCGCCGCGATCACCCGTTGGATCATGTCCGGTGCGGGGCGTCCTGCCGCGACCTCATCACTCGCAACGGACATCTGAATCAGGCTGTCATCGGTGCCGATGTGCCTGTCATCCAACCCATCCAGCCATCCCAAGCGTTCGAGGATCAGATCGGTAACGAGCCGATAGAACCCTGTCGTTAGAGCGATCTTGATCCTGCGTTCGCGTAAGTATTCGAAGACCTCCAAACATCCGATAGTGGGCGCAACCTCTTGGGTGCGGTAGTGGTGCTCCAGAATCTCTCTGAACGTTTGGAACGACTCCTCTACCCGGTCGGCCCACGGATTTCGCTGACCACCGAGCTGCCTTTCCCAATAGGTTTCGAATACAGCACGCTTGGAGTGCCCTTGTACGGCCAGGATTTCGTCGGCCGTCATCTGCAGACCCGTCGCCGCTGCGGCTTCAGCGAAGCAGGCCTCCACTACGTTGTCGTCCTGAACCGTCGTTCCCGCCATATCGAAGATTACCAGTTCCACGGATCCGCCAGCAGTCTTTGTCATTCGTCTTGGACGTAGTTCCCATCCGGGAAGTTTGCAACTCGTTGTTGAAGCCATCACAATACGACGCATCCGGAACTCGCGATCTTGCACTGCAGCGGGTATTGTCATTGTCGCCGCAACAACAGAAAATGTCACGCAGGGTCCGAGCTTTGGTCTGGTGAGCGCGATCCGGGCTAAGGACGGGTAGTCGATCCCGCTACTCGATACGGAAGTCGCTGGGAAAGTCGCGCTCTGGCACTACGCTCATGTTGCTCGTTCGCTCGGTCTGCGCGCACTACCTTCGAACCGGCAGAATGACAAGGGCGCCCAGCGCACAGGATACGCTCAAGATCAAAAAGAGGACCGTCGTACCGAAGCTATCGATTGCCCACCCGATGAGCGGACCGGTCCCTGCCGCCACCAAATACGCCCAGAAGTTCATCACACCGGTCGCTGTCGCCGCACGGTAACGGCCCAACAGACCGGGACAGAGAGCCCAGTAACAGGAATGGGGTCCGTAGACCAGAAACCCGGCCAGAAACAGCAAAACGATCCCGACGCCTAGCCACTCCACGGGCGCTACGTAGATCAGCAGCAATACGACCACCGCAAGGGCCATGAACAGGGCGATCGGGCGCGAGCGGTTCGATCCGAAAAATCTGTCCGATACATACCCCGCACTCAATGCCCCCAATGCCATCCCCACCGGCAGAGCGACCCCGATCCACACAGCCATCGGAAGGTCCTCATACGCCGGCCCCATCAAATGAACCGGAACCCAGATCACCAAACCATACCGTGCAAAACTCTCAAATCCGATCGACAAGACGGCCAGTA
Source organism: Gemmatimonas sp. (assembly GCA_009380025.1). GTDB lineage: Bacteria > Gemmatimonadota > Gemmatimonadetes > Longimicrobiales > Longimicrobiaceae > WHSP01. Next base: position 14,061 of record WHSP01000032.1, read on the forward strand.
GAAAGCGCCAATCCTTGAACACTTGACCGTAACGCTGCAGAGAACTCTCCTCCGCTCCTCCCGGAAGCGCATCGTGATGGTCGTCCTCGATGGGAGAAAGTCCAACGTCTTCCGGCTTGTCGCGCGCCACAAACCAGAACACGATGCAGGCAACGCCCAAAAGCAGCACCGGAAGACGGAACACCCACTCCCAGCTAATGCGCATCGAGGCAAGGCCCGCACCGATTGCATAAATCACAACCGACGAAGACCCTGCCGCGAAGACGTACAAGCCGTAGGCCGTCCCACGTTCCTTCTCTGGCCACCAATTCGACAACATGCGGCTCCCGGGAGCCCACGCCATCGACTGTGCATATCCGTTGGCTGCCCATGGCGCGAATATCGTCCAGAAGGAGGTCCCGAAACTCACGACCCAGTTGAGCACAACGGAAAGAAGACCTCCCACCGTCACCATCACGCGGCCGCCAAACTTGTCCCCGAGATTCCCGTTGATGAACTGACCGAGCCCGTAGGTTACCAGAACCGCAGAACTGATCCAGCCCAACTGCTGCATAGAATAGCCCAAGCTCTCGCTCATCGAGCTCATAGCCCAGCCGAAGTTCTGGCGGCCCGTATAGTAGAACAAATATGCGAGCATAAGCCCAAACAGGACACGGAGCTTCCACCGCCGTCGCGTCTGTGCCTCGCCTACCGCGCTCTGCTTGCCAGAAACCTCGACTTCCGCTGTCGTTAGCATGGATTGGCCGTCATTTTTCAGCATGGGTGGTCGTCATCGACCAACGCCTCCTTGTGCCACTGACGTCGCACGACAGAACTTAGGCCTCCTGGCCCTGGCGAACGCGGGCCAGCAGGGTGGCTAGGAACATTTTGTGGGCCGGCTAATCAGGAGCTTGGGGCGACGCCACCTCAACACCATCAAACTGCTCTGCTAGGGAGATCGCGAAGGTGAAATCGATCCGCAATCGCGATTCCGACTTTAGGCCATATGTGTTGCTGCGCCATCTCAAGGGCGCTTCGTAACGGCTCAAAGTGACCGACTAACCTGCCCCTTTACGCATAAGTGACAGTGGTTAAAAACGCGCTCGTGCAACTCAGGGTTCCCTACTACTGACAATTGCGTTGCGAATGGCGTCGGCAATGAGCTTCGCACGGTAGTCGATCAGTTTCCGTCCGTTTGTGGCTAGTTGCTCCGGCGATCCCCAGTCAACGCCATAGGACGCCTGGGGGCCAGCCGCGATCCGCTCGGCTGCTCGTACGGCCGCGGGATTGACGGCCATGGTCACGGCTGAATAGTAGTAGCCCTCGTGGGTACCGACCGGATTGCGACCATCTTGTAGATACCTGTCGCCGCTCTCCGGAACCTCCTGATCCATCACCTCCTCTACCACACCGAGGACATCCCGCAGGAACGTTGAAGCGTGCCCGTCATCTTCCAACTGATCTCGGTACTCCGGAACGAAGTGGGCTCTCGTTTCCCCCGGCCCCCAGCGCTTATCGAGCTCCGTCACCGTCTCGAAGGCCGGACCAGGTCGTTCCTGACTGGACGATCCCTCATGCTCTGCAATGACGACGATATCCCGAAAACCGTGGTGGCGTAAATTGCTGAGGATGTCGACTAGAAGCTCTTGAAAGACCTCCCTTCGGACAGCCATACTTCCCGGCCACCGCATATGACCTGTGGCTGGATCGATGCTTCCTCCAGGGCCTATTGCCACAATCGGCGCCACAAGAGCATTGCCGAGGACACGCGCTGTGGTCTCTGCGATGCCCTTGACGACGAAATTGTGCTTGCCCAACGCGAGATACGGCCCATTTTGCTCCGTCCCTCCGATCGGCACGATGACCGTGCTGTGCCCAGTTGCAATGGCGTCGCGAACCTCCAGCCACGTTAGCTCCTCGAGAAATACACTGTGTGACAGCGGCGCGACGGCAGATGCCCCCCTTGCCTGGGAGGACACTGTACTCGGCATCAGGGAAGCGAGAGACACGGCGAGGCCCAGTGTATACCACGTTTTGCGGGTCACAACAAGCCCTCTTCCCCGGCGCAATAGCGAGCTGCCTCCACGACGGGCTCCGTGCTGCTGCGCGTTGCATTTCAGTTCCGATCGCATATGCATCGTCTCCAGAAGTTGTCCGCCAACACAGGTCGCATTAGCCTGAGCAACTGGATGGCGTTGTAGATGAGAAGGCGCAGGCCAGCAGTTGCGGGCCTCCACTCTTCAGAAGAGAGAAGCGTTTCGCAGAGCAGTCCAGCTATGCTCCTCCAGCGTCGCTAAACCCTTCGTGAGGACCGACCCCGTCGAAGAGATCATTGCCCCGCGGAAGTGTTCCCTTCAGCCGGCGGAGAATCCGAATCGACACGACGAGCATAATCGTAGATCTCCTCGAGAAGGCGCACGCTCGTGTAAAGTTCGTCAGGGCTCCGTTCGGTCAGCGGCTCCTTGGAAAAGCCGTACCGATCTTCGAAGGACGTCGTGCCGGCGACAGGACAAAAGTATCCACCTTCCCTGATGAACGTGTGTTCGCACACCAGCGGGGAGCCTAAACTCACAAGCAGCTCTTGCGTGTCCGGATATTTGTTCCGCGCCCAAACGCCGACCTTCCCCCCTCTGGTCATATCCGCAGCGCTTTGCCCAAGTCGCGAAAGGGCCGTCACGTCAGCCCCCTTGGATACGAGATAGCGGACCATCTCGTTATCCCCCCTAACAGCCGCATAGTGGAGCGGCCTGTAACCCCAGGAGTCGACCGCGTTCACTTCGACACCAAGATCGTCTACCAGGAACTTCACCGCGGCCAAAAAGCCGTCCGGCACACCTCGCATCTTGAATGAACCTTGGCCCAGCCAGCCCCCTCCCGCCGCCGCATGGATGGGGAACACGTCCGGTTCACCCTCTGGAACCGGCGGCAAGCCGGAATCGTCCTGCCCCCGCCCGTCGGGCGTCCGGCCATGGCGTATCAGCTCCGGGGCTACGGTCGTCGGGATCTCGGGATCCGCACCATAGGTGGCCAGCACGCGCATCGCCTCGACGTCCTGAGCGATCGCGGCACGCCAGAGGGGAGTGGCACTCGTGAGGTCCACGCCGATGTCTCCACCGTGCTCCCAGTACCAAATGTGTGTCTTGAGGCGGACGTTGGGATCAGCACCCGCCTGCAGAAGCGCCTCCATGACATCGAGATGGTGGGCCTTCTGCTGAAGGTGCGCCAGGCGGTTGGGATAGTCACTGACGGTAGGCCAACGCGTCTGAAGCACGGCAAAAAGCGGCGTCACGCCGTCTGTGGAGGTGGCGAGTGTTGGATCGGCACCCCGTTCCAGCAGCCGAAGCATGAGATCGAAGCGTCCATTCAGAGCCGCGATCACCAGGGGGCTGGCTGCGTCCGCTGCTGAGACCTGGTTGACGTCCGCACCCCCATCCAGGAGCGCCATCGCCGCGTCTATATGCCCCTCGCGAGCCACGTGCAGGAGGGCAGTCATTCCGCCCGTTCTCCTCACGAGGAATTCCCTTGCCCCAATCCCTGATGCCCCTCGCTCTGATCCTGGTCCGATCAGGGCGGTCGGGCGCTCGAACACGGTGCTCACGAGTTCGGGCTCGGGATCGGAAAGCGACGCCCGTTGCTCACGGATGGCGGCCTGGACCTGGGTGGGGCCAGGGCTCTCGACGGCATCCAACTTTTCGCTTAGCGCCGCAGCAGCGCTCAGATCCTCTCTGAGCTGGTCAAGCGCATCCACGACCCGCGTGGTCGCTGCCGGGTCCGCGCCCGCAGCCAGAAGCCTCTTGACCGACTCGGTCCGGCCGTACGACGCCGCGAAGATGAGAGGCGTCTGTCCGGCCGCCTTCTCCTTCTCATTCACATCGGCCCCCGCCTCTATGAGAGCCGCTACGATGTCCTCTCCTTCCTCGGCGGCGGCAGCTAGGTGAAGGGGCGTCGCCCAACCATTCGCAGTGGTCGCGGCAATGTCCGCCCCGGCGTCGATCAAGAGCTTCGAGACAGCGGTATGTCCCCTCTCAACGGCAAGATGCAGGGGAGTGTACGTGCCGATCCGGGTTCCAGCAGACACGTCCGCTCCGGCCTCGAGAAGAAGCCGCGCAACCTCGACGTCTCCGCGCCCCGCGGCCCAGTGAAGCGGCGTCATGCCGTCGCCTTCGGCGGCATTTACGTCCGCACCGCTCTCGATCAAGTGCCGGACCGCATCCACGTCACCGTTTTTCACCGCATCGACGATCGGATCTGATGAGGACGGGACCCCGGCGCTGATCAGGAAGGGCACCAGAAACAAAGCACCCCACACTCGTGCGCCTAACTGGTGCGTCTTCGCCATTCGCGTCGTCATCACGCTGCTCCAGTCCGAGAGATTCCGGTAGCGGGGTGTCCTGTGTGGTTCGGAGATGTCAACGGAAGAAGTCCCGTGCTGTCCCCGAAGAAATGGACGTCGTCGTGACCGATGCCACGTAGTAGGCTCACGAAGGCGTTGGCCATCGGTGTCCCGTCGGGGGCTTTGATATGGACGTTGCCCTCCAGAGCGCCGTTCGCCTTACCGATCAGGATGAGAGGGCAGCGCGAGTTGCTGTGGACGTTGGGATCCCCCATGGCCGAGCCCCATAGGATGGCGGTCTTATCCAGGAGGGGAACGCCAGCCTCGGTCGTGTCCCGGAGCTTCTCCAGAAGGTATCTCATCGCGCTGAGGCGATAGGTGTTGATCTGCTGGTAATCGTAGATCACGTCATGGACGTTCGCGTGGTGGGAGGTCGCGTGGAAGGCCTTGAGGACCCCGCTCTCCGGGAAGATGCGACTCGACGAATCGCGGCCCGTCTTGAACGAGATCACGCGCGTGAGGTCGCTCTCAAGCGCCAGCACCTGCAGATCGAACATGATCTCCATGTGCTCCATCCAGGAGTCGGGAATGTCTATTGGAGCTTCGGGGAGGGCACGTTCCTCGCCGCTGGAGTTGCGTGCCTCGACGAGCTCGATCCGCCGCTCAATCTCACGCACGTCCTCCAGAAATCCGTCCATGGCAGCGCGATCGGACGCTCCGAGGGAAATTCGTAGGCGAGACACCTCCTCCCCGATCCGGTCGAGTAAGCTCCGCCGGGTTTCCAGGCGAGCGGCTCGGTCTTCGGGCGAGTAGCCCTGCCCGAAGATCCGCTCGAACGCGACGCGGGGGCTGCGGATTGCCGGAAGCGGTTCGCTGGGCGACGCCCAGCTGATCCGATGGGCATAATGAGCATGGTAGCCGCCACCACCGCCCCCAGTGTCTGACTCGGTGTCAAGCTGAAGGGACGGAAGAGGCATCTCCTGCCCGTAACGCTGGACGTGCAGCTGATCAAGCGAACGCCCGACAAAGAGATCGCTTCCCTGCGTCCGCTTCGGGTGGGATTGGGTGAGGAACACCGCAGTCGTGCGATTGTGGCCGCCACCGATCTCCTCTGGCGTCCATGCTTCGGCCATCTGGCAATCTGTATTGGTCACGACCGTCAAGTAGTCGCGAAAATCCTCGAGGGGCAACAACTGGCTCTCGGGTCCCAGCTCGAAGTTGCGGCCGATCGTCAGAGGTTCAAACAGGTGCCGCTCGAGCCCCAAGGGGCTGGACCCGGCGGACCCCATCACCTCCTCGATACAGATCAGACGCGTGCCGCCTGGCTCCGCTGCCAAGTCCCGCCACCCCCGGCCGGCAGGGACCATCGCGTCCAGCATCGGAAGGGCCACAGAGGCGCCCATACCCCGCAGGAAGCTTCGGCGAGACAGGTGCTTGCCGGTGATGAAGTTCATTTCAGTCCACCTCCAATTGGAATGGATTCAGTTATTGCTATCGTCAGTTCTAGCGTCCACCTGCCGCGTACGGAACGCATCGCTCTGCACCACTCCCAGGATGAATGACGACATCCGGTAATCATTCGCCTTCGCAGTTCTCTCAATGGCGCGTACCGTCGGCTGATCGAAGTACTCGGCGCGGCGGCCGATGGCGTACCCGAACAAGTTGTTGACAAAGTTCCTGACCACCGGCTCGGGCCTCTGGAGAATTACCTCCCTCAGATCAACAGGAGTGCCGATGGCCGTCCCATCGTAGAACTCGCTCTCTGTGTTCAGAAGCACGCCGTTTTCATCCCGAACCCGCCACCGCCCCACTCCGTCGAAGTTGTCCAGCGCCAGCCCGATGGGGTCCATGTACTGGTGGCAAGCGTTACACGTGGGGTTCGCCCGGTGGATCTCCAGCCGCTCTCGGGTAGTAAGGATCCGGCCCTCGCTGGCCTCAGCGGTTGCCTCGAGCAGAGGCACGTTGGGTGGGGGCGGCGGGGGTGGAGACCCGAGGAGAACCTCCATCACCCACTGGCCCCTGACGACCGGCGAGGTTCGCTCATCGAAGGACGTCACCATCAAGACGCTACCGTGACCCAGAAGTCCGAACCTGTTCGGGTCCGAGATCGGGATCTTCACGAACTCGTTGTCCGACCCCGGGCTGGGCATGCCGTAGTGGTGAGCCAGCGGCTCATTCACGAAGGTGTAGTCGGCCGTAAATAGCTCAAGGAAGCTACGATCCTCCCGAACGAGGTGATCGAAGAGCAACTCCGTTTCACGGTGCATGCTCTCCGCTACGGCGCGGTTGAAATCAGGAAAGAACTCCGGGAGTGGCCTTTTCCCGGCCAGATCATCGAGCCGGAGCCACTGCGGAGCAAAGCGTGTGGCCAGCGACATCGAACGAGGATCGGCCAACATCCTCCTGACCTGCTCCTCGAGCACTTCCGGATCGTTGAGCGTTCCCTTCTCGGCCAGTTCCAGCAGCTCACCGTCGGGGCCCGTGCCCCAGAGAAAGAACGAAAGGCGCGACGCAAGGTCCACGTCGTTCAACGCGTATGTCTCGCCTTGGCTCAGGCCCTCTGGCTCCCGCTCGAGGCGGAACACGAACGAGGGGTTGGAAAGGATCCACTGGAGAGCCCTCCGGATCCCGAGTTCGAAGTCCCCGTCCTCTCTGCCTTCCTCGTAGACCGACATAAGAGCCGTCAAATCTTCAGCCGCGAGAGGCCGGCGGTATGCCTCGCGGGCGAGACGCGAGAGGATGGACTCGGCGCACGAGAGCTCCTCGTCCGGCATGCTGGGATAGCAACTGAAGATGATTTCGCGGCTCCTCTCGTCACCGGACGCGTCTCCAGGCGCAGGATTGTACGGTCCGTCGATGGTGAACCCGCTCAAGTGGGGGAGACCGGTGAGCCCATGGTTGGCCCAGCCTCCCCCCGATGTTCCTCCGGAGGACAAGTCGTGCGGGCTCAGTGGATCGTCGTACGGGCCTTCCATCTCGCGGACAAATGCGACCGAAACCTGGTGCTGGCCGGCGCGAACAAAAATCGGCTCGGTCGAAACGGCCGGGCCGGAGGACACCGGGAGGTGCAGGAGTGCGGCTGGCTCCTCGTCGATCGAAATGTCGACGTCCGCGGGCGCCGTACCTCGCCCGAGCTCCGTATCCAGCGAAAAGACGTACTCGCCATCGACTGGGAAGTCATGCGACACAGCCGTCCCACCTCGCGTGCCGAACGGTGTGCCCTCAACATGATCCCAGGCGTGCTGCGAAACCTCCACCGGGACCTGGTAACTCACCGGAAGTGGCGGAGGAAGCTGATTTCCGACGCCGATGGCCATCCGGCTGATATCTTCAGCCGCACCGAGATAGGCTTCTAGAGTCGTAGTGGAGAGGTCTTGAACGGTCGACCACGTGTCGTAGCTACGCACAAAGCGGTCGCCCGGGAGCCACCGCTCCGCGTCAACGTCGAGTCCGAGGAGGTCTTTGATTACCCGCTCGTATTCGCTTCGGTTGAGCCTTTGAAACCGACGAATTCCTGGCGGGCTCGGGGTAGAAGCGGCAGCCTGATCGATGATACCCTCTAGCGTTTCCGCTAAGACTGTAAGCGTGTCCCCTCCGGGTCGCGGCATATCAGGTGGCGGCATCATCGCCAAGCGAAGCTTGTGGATCATCTTCTCCGCTACTTCGGCGTGCTCATCCGCCTCTGCCACATCGAACCCTTGCAACGAGAGATTGCCGGATTTCAGCTGGTCGCTATGGCAAGTTGTACAGTACTGTTCGACAACCGCATTCAGGTCCTCCGATGCAATTGCGGGATTGGCAGTTCTCGCCGCCTCTCGGATCGCTCTCGGGTCATGAGTACTCCGTTCCGCGGTCCGGGCTAGCGGAAAATCGGCAAGCAACCGATTCATGCTGGCTGTGGCGCTCGGCCGAGCATCGGCCCCGAATGCCTCGTCCCCCCGAGGCAACTGGCTCCCGAGCACAGTTACGAATCCCAACACCGCGGCGACCATCGCTATTGGTCTCATCTTTCCCCTCTATCCCCTCTCGGTGCTCACCGCCGCCACGCTGCACGGGTCCGATTCTCGGCCTCTCCGGAATCGGATACGACTCCAGCGCGGGGGCTAACGGAATTCGCTCAGGTTCGGATTACTGTCGATTTCCCTTCGGCCGATCGGGTAGCATTTGGCCCGCCCTTCCAGCAAAGTGTCCCGGCCCTCTTCATACCAACGGGCCCGGTCCCAGAATCCACGATGCTCCAACCAGACCGTGGCGCCGCGCTCAAACTTGAATAGCTCCCACGCCTCCGCTTCGCTCGTCGGCTGCGCGACGGGGTCCATTTCCCACAGGGCCCGGCTCTCCTTCAGTAAGTTCGTCATCCCAGCTATATCCCCCGCCCGAAGGGCCGCTTCGGCCCGGAGGACGAGCATCTCTGGACCGTGAGTGATCGGGATGTCGGAGTCCTCGGTCGTGTACTTCATTTGCGGCCAGGCCCTGTAATCTCCTCCGCGGGTCGGCGCGGCCACTCCGTCCTCGAGAATCGCGGTTTTGGACCATGGCACGCGCGGATCGTCCGTCACATTCTCCCACGGGCTCGCCATCATGGTCAGGTAGCGGCTACCGAACTGCTCACTGTAGAACCCATTACGCACGCCGGCGGTAGCGAACTGTGCCAGGAAAACAAACGACGCCGGCACGAGGCTGGCATCCGCTACTGCGCCATCCCAGTTTCCTTGCCAAGCGCGCACGCTGGCACGACCGCCCAGCGCCGCCAAGTAGGTCTCCTGCGCCTCCGCCCCAGCGGTCTCCGCGATTCGTGCGGCCTCGCTGAAGTAGGCCTCCGCCAGCTCGAAATGCACCTCCCGAGGCTGCGCCGGACCGCCGTCGATCACTGCGTGGCAAACGGATTCGCCCAGAAGCCGGTTCGAGAAGCCCGCCCACAAGTTCGCACGCGCTGCGTCGGGACTCTGGTCATAGTCAGCGCCCAGGGCCTCCTTGATGCGCGTCACGCCCGCGGACGCCACCCACCGAGCCCGGTGCCAGGCATCCCACGTCCCCTGCCGATCCACGATGTCGGGATCCAGGTACCCAATGACGTGTTCCCCCTGGTCGGATAGACCCGACGTGATCTCGAAGGCCATTACAGAGGACCGCTGCGGCCCCGCGGCGTTCATCGCCCGCGAAAAGTCGGCGGACATTCCCGCCACCAGAGCTCCCACAAAGGTCGGATCATTCAGATCCTCATCCTCGATGAGGCCTGCGTTAGTCACCTCGAGAAGATCGCAGGCGGACGTTCCGAACACGGCGACAAACAAGCCAGTCGCCACGGCTCGCGCCCTCGTTTTGGATGTGTTCACGATTCGTGTTCCTATGCGTTCAAAACGCCACATTGAGCGACGCGGTGAAGGTCCGATACCCCGGCATCGCGTGGTAATCGATGCTCGGGAAGTCAGCGCCAGAACGCGCCTCCGGATCGTTGCCCCAGTAGTCGGTTACGGTCAAAAGGTTACTCGCGGAAAGCGTGAGCGCGGCCGACTGGGCCCCCGGAACCAGACCAGCCGGAAGCTGATAGTCCAAGTTCACGTAACGGAGCCTGAAGAAGGCGTTGGACTCGTACCAGCGGTCGGGCCTCTGGTCCTCAGGGTTGGCGCTGCATTTCGCCCTGATCTCGGCCGGTAGGTTGTTCCAGTCCGAAGGGTCGCCCTCATTGAGCTTTTGCTGAGCGTGCAGCCCTGGGAAGCAGGGCATGAACGTCTCATTCAACACCATCCGCTGACCCGTCTGGTTTTGTATGAACGAACCGCCCTGGTATTCACCGAACGCGCTGATCGAGAGGTCGTTCAGAAGGGTCACACTCGTCCGGAAGCCGAACGTGTGTGTGGGATAGGCAGGGCCAATGTACGAGTCCTCTTCGATGATGGGGTCCGCGATTTCGCCTGCATTGACAACCTTCGCTCCGAAGATGGCGGGAACGGGATAGCCTTCCCGCACCCAACCTCGGGAGCCCGAGAACTGGCTGAATCCGTACGGGATTTCCTCGCCGCCCAAGTCGATTGCTTCACTCTCGAGCAGGCTCAGCATCAGATCCACGTCCCACTGGAAATTTCTGCGGCGCATCAGCCCAAGGCCCAGGGAGATCTCAGCCCCCCTGTTCTCCAGCGTCCCGACGTTCGTCAGCTGAGCCGAGAGGAACCCCTGGCTCGGAGGGTGCTGCACGGGGACCAAGGCATCGTACGTGCGCTGCAAGAACCCCGTGACCTCCGCTGTAACGCGTCCACCGTAGAGGCTGGCGTCGAAGCCGACTTCGTACTCGCGGCTCCGTTCGGGACCCAGTTCCGAATTCCCGAGTGAGCCCGGGGTGAACCCGGCCTCGAGGTCGCCCGATACGATTGAGCCCCAGCTCCGCACGGCGTCGAACGCCCCGGGAGCCTTACCGGCCTCTCCCATCGCGCCGCGGAGCCGGAAGAGCTCGAACCAATCGCTAGGCCAGAAGGCCATATCGGATAGGACGTACGAAGCGCTCAGCTTTGGATACGCCTGGAGTCCAAAGCCCGACCCGAACGCGCTGTTCCCGTCCACCCGGACCCCCGCGGTCAGGAAGAAAAAGTCCTTCCAGCCGAGCACCTGCTGCAAATAGCCCCCGGCATTGACCACTTCGAGCGCTCGGTCGCTGTTGACGAGCCTCGTTGCTCCAGAAACCAACGTGGGCTTGACCAGCGGACCCGGGAAATCCTCGACGGTTGTTCGCGTGTTCCGGGTGTACTCCCGGTAAGCCTGGAAGCCGGCCGACGTCGTCGAGGTGATGTCGCCGTTCCACAGGCTTGCCCTGAAATTGGCTCCGTAATCGAACGTTGCCGTACGTGCCTCCCAATCGGTCAACTGATACATGCCCTCCGGCTGCATTATGTGACCGACGTGGTACCAGTGTTCACCCTTGAGCCCGTTGAGGTCATACCCGACCGACAACCGGTGATCGAACCAAGAGGACGGGAAGTGGTCCAGGGTGAACCCCGTCATGACCTGTCTTCTTCGGTCGATTGGATCTGCTTGGGAGAAGTGCAAACCGGAAGCTGGCTCACCGGCCACCTGAACCGCACCTTGCTTTCCCCGCTGCATCGGAGCGCTCCATACAGAAGCACTGCCGGCCCCGATCGGAACCCACCGTTGGGTGTTCAGGCTCAGGCTCGAGTTCCAGCCTGCGCGGAGCGTCGGCGTGAAATCCATGGTGAAATTCGCACGGAACCCTCCGTCCTTCGTGTAGCCCACGCGATCCACGCCCTCGTAGAAGTCGTTCCCGCTGCCATCGATCGGCGCACCCTCGTCGCTCACACGGCCGCTGAGTGCGTACGTGAATCCTCCGACGCCGCCCGACACCCGGAGGTTGTAGCGCTGCAGGAAAGCAGGCTTGACCCAATCTCCGTCGCTCGGGCACGTCAGGTCCCGATAAACCTCGCCCCGCGCGTTGACGCGATCGAGACAGTTCATGTAGCCCAGCCCATCGGGATTGTTGTCGCCTTTGGCGGGACCCGGCCAAAGGAGGGTGTGTACGCCTGTAGTAACGCCGACGGACCACTGAGTGGGCAGATTTGCCGATCCCCGACGGGTGAAGATCTGGATCACCCCGCCGGACGCCTCCGTACCGTACAGTGTCGTGGCAGCAGGCCCCCGCACCATCTCGATCCGCTGGATATCTTCGGCTTTGAGGTGCGAAATGGGGTTGAAGTCCATACCACCGCTTCCCGAGCCGCCGGTTCCCGCCCGTCGGCTATACATTCGAACCCCGTCGACATAGACGAGGGGCTCATCCCCCTGTGAGACGCTATTGCGTCCACGGAAAGCGATGTTGGGGGCCGACCCGGCCTGGGGACCACTCTGGCTCATCATGAGGCCAGGCACCTGGCCCTGCAGAGCCTGTGACAGACTCGGGGCCGCCCTCGCCGTCGCCAATTCCGTGGCATCGAGACGAGAGACCGCCGACCCGACCTCCCGCTGGCGAGCGTTACCAGCCGTGCCGGTCACGACCACCTCTTCGAGGTCCAGCACCCTCCGGGCAAGTGCCACTTCCAGGGTGACCGGTTCACCAGTAGCAACGGTGACCACGCTGTCCTCCGACCCATACCCCAGGTAGATGAACTGAGCCGTATACGTCCCGTCAGGCACATCGGATATGGTGAACCGGCCCTGGGCATTTGTCAGCGTCCCCACGCGCAATTCGGGGATGGCCACCTGAACGGACCCCAAGGGACGCCCCGTGTCGGCCTCTGTCACGATTCCCTCCAAGCTCCCCTGCTCTCCCCGACTGGTCTCCTGGGCCGCCAGGCCCACGGGGACCAGCACCAAGGCAAGGAGGCTGCTGGCTAAGTAGATTCGCATCCTATTCATGTGTTCGTCGTCAGTTTCGTCCCTTGGGGGTCCTGGGTCCGCGTGCGCGGCTTCCGCCGTACGTGAAGGGAGCCACCCGGTCCCGGATTCGATAAAGAGGTGTCAGCAGACTTTCGGTCGTCGCACTCCTCCTGAAAATGACCGGAACGTGATCGATGCATCCGACCACCGGGGGCCCGCCGTCAGTCGTCGTGGCTCAGCTCGTACTCGCGCTGCGCGCGTGTCCGCTCCTCGCCCTGCTGACGGTCGCGTGCCCTGGCGGCCTTCATCGTCAACGCGCGAGTCGAGGCCGACTGTACTCTCGGTACCGAGACCAGGCGCTCCAGCTCGGAGCTCGCGCACTTCGGGCAGCGGGCCGCGGCCTGCGCCCCGCGCAAAAGCGCTTCGAAACGATCACCGCAGGACAGGCAGGCGTACTCGTAGAGCGGCATGGAACCTCCTCCTTGTGACCGTCCCCGAAACCCAGTGCTGCTGCTCCGCGGCCGGAGCGAACACACCATCAGGTGAATGTTCAGAAGGCACATGGGACACGCCCCCAAGCTGGCGAGCCCGGGTCACACATCTACCCCAGGTAGGTAAACAATCCGTCACGGAGTTGTATATTAGTAAACGACCGCAGCGATGGCGGGCCAACGATTCAACTCTTGGGGCTTCAGGAGTCGATCGCGTATCGGAGGTGGTGCGAAGGACCTAGCGACTCTGGAGTGAACATGCGCTGATGCCTAACTACAGGTAACTTCGTGAGGGCGTCCTTGCTTGACACCCCTCCGGCCGGCGCTAATCTTCTCCCGTCGCGTACAACCTTCTAAGGACGCGTCCTTCGCATGGCCTGTCCGGACGCGGCATGTCCTCACGGCGCGATTGAGAGCTCTGGAGATTCATATGCGAAAAATCCTTCCGGGTAGCCTGATCCTCTCGGCCTTGCTATCCGTGGGCCTGTCGACGCCAAACGCGTTGGAGGCGCAGCAACCACAGCCCGCGACCACCGTCAGCGCCGCCGAGCTAACCTCGTATGCCAAGGCGTTCGTGGAGATCGGCCGGCTGCGGGACGACCTGCAGGTCCAGCTCACCCAGCCGGTGAACAAGACTCCGGACGCTCAGGCGGAGATCCGCGAACAGATGCGGGAGCGCCGCCTGCAGATCATTCAAAGTCACAACCTGACCGAGGAAGCGTACACCCGCATCACCTTCGTGGTCAGCACCGATGACGCGCAGCGGGAGGCATTCCGGGAAGCGGTGGAGCAGGTGAGCGAACGCTGAGGCGGACGCGGCGTATGGCTCCTCCGGCGGAGGGGCCGGGAGCAGCGAAGCGTTCGCCCCCGAGCAGGGCACGGACGGAAGAGCGTCGGGGTTTACTCCAGCCCCGATGCTCTATTCGTTACTGGGTCCGGCGCGCTCAGCGCTCGTAGACCCTTGCGTACTCTGCGACTCTGGGGCGTAATCAGGCGCCGGCGCGCCTAACTAATAGGTCATTTTCGTGGCAGAGTTCTCAATATACAGGTATAGGACAAGCATACGGAGGTGGCGGTCGCCCGGATTGCGGGGCAAGTGAGGAATGCGTCCATCGAAGAAAAGGGTATCGCCTTCCGAGAGGGGGACGACGTTGTCTCCGATCACGTACTCACACTCACCCTCGAGGACGTATTTGAGCTCGAAGGCGTCGGTCACGACCTTTTCGCGCTCGGCGCCCGGGGCGATCGAGAGAAGGACCATTTCGAAACCGATCGTAAGGAGGTTCTTGCTGAGGATGACATCGTACTCGAATCCGTCGGCGGCCTCCTTCTCAGTTTTCTGGTGATCGTCAGGTCGGACCACAAGATACCGGGCGGATCGGGGTGCGGGGATTCCGTCGAAGAAAGTGTTTGCGTCTTCTCCAAGGGCGGCGATAATGGACAGCATGACGGGGAGCGAGGGGATCGCCCGACCGTTTTCGATCCTGGAGATCAGGCTCTTGCTGACGTCCGCGCGGCGGGCCAGCTCACTTGCTTGAAGATTCTTCTCAGTCCGCAGTTTGCGAATTCGTCGACCGATCCCGATCAGGTAGTCTTCCATCGATGATAGTCTGGATCCTAGGTTCTCAACCGGCGTGCGCTTGATGCTGATCAAAGCGGGTTTGGTGCAGCCGCGTTCTTCGACGGGGCCGAAGGATATCTGTAGCGGACGCAACGGCGCAAGCTCAAGTCCCTGTGTGTCAAGCACCGGATAGAAATGTTTTGGCACCGTTCTGTCACCGCGGAAGCTGCTCGACCCAAGCACCGCGCTCCGGATCCCAGCGACCCTCATCGCGGTCGGCCAGGACTGGGTCGACGAGTGCCGCGGTTTTCGAGCGCGAACCTGCTCGGTTGCTTGCTGGATGAGGCGAGCTACCCTACCGCCGCTCTGCTCCGCAGCCTCGAGCAAGTGGTCCTCCGTGGTCATGCCACGCTCGAGAGCCTGTTGGACGGCAGCGACAATCTGTTCGGGGCCGGTTCCCGCCCTCAGCGGCATCAATGATCGACCGCGTCGCGGTTGTAGCCCGGAAGCCCTCCACGACCGTCGTATCCCCCTCTCCGAACGGGCGGGTCGAGGTATGGATAGTTGCCCCTGACGCCGCGGGGATCTTACTCGAGCCCGCCTCCCGGAAGTCCATCGCGCTCCGCCTGGAACTGGATCTGGGCGGGCCCGAGATTTGGGCAGCAGCAGTTCGCGCGTGGGTGAGTCCCTTGACACATCAACCCTTATTGATTTATCATGGACCCATGAGAACGACTGAAACGAATCCGACCCAGGTCGCACGGTGGTTTCACGCGATGTCCGACGAGACCCGCCTCCGGATCATCGAAATGCTCCAGAGCGGCGAGTGCTGCGTGTGCGATCTGCAGGATTCCGTCGGCGCGGCCCAGTCTCGCCTGTCCTTCCACCTCAAGGTCCTGCGGGAGGCCGGACTCGTGAACGACCGGAAGCAGGGGCGCTGGAATTTCTACTCGCTCAGGGCCGACGTGCTGGACGAGATGTCCGCTTACCTGCAGGAGCGGATGCCGGACGAGAACCCCTGGGCGGCCTGCGCGTGCGGAGAATCCCATCAGGGGCAGTGCTGCGACTAAGCACCGCCTCTTTTTTTTCAACTAATCCATCAACCTTTTTTGATTAGGGAGGCACTATGAGCAACGGCGTGCGGGAAATTGTGCGGGAGCGCTACGGACAGGCGGCGCTCCGCGTGGTGGAGGGCCAGGAAAAGGCTTCGTGTTGCGGGACGGGTGGAAGCTGCGGCTCGACGGATCCGATCACCCGGGATCTCTATGATGCCGTGAGCACCTCCGAGCTGCCGGAGGCCGCCGTGCTGGCGTCGCTGGGCTGCGGCAACCCCACCGCCCTCGCGGAGCTCGGGGAGGGTGAGGTGGTGCTGGATCTCGGCTCCGGCGGTGGCATCGACGTTCTGCTTTCTGCGAAGCGGGTTGGTCCCTCCGGAAAGGCGTATGGCCTGGACATGACGGACGAGATGCTCGACCTCGCCCGGAGAAACGCGGCCGCCATCGGGGCGACCAACGTCGAGTTCCTGAAGGGCCATATCGAGGAGATCCCGCCTCCTGACGACAGCGTCGACGTGATCATCTCGAACTGCGTGATCAACCTCTCGGCCGACAAGCGGCAGGTGCTGAAGGAAGCGTTCCGAGTGCTGAAGCCGGGCGGCCGCTTCGCGGTCTCGGACGTGGTGGTCAACGGGGAGGTGCCGGCGGAGATGCGCCGTTCTATGGAGCTCTGGGTGGGGTGCGTCGCGGGGGCGCTGGAAGTCCGAGAGTTCGAGGCACTGCTTCGGGAGGCCGGCTTCGAGGATCCTTCGATCGAGCCCACGCGAGTCTACCGGGCCGAGGATGCCCACGGCTTCATCGAGGAAGCGGGTCTCGATGTCGCGGCCTTCGGCGAGGCGGTGGACGGAAAGATCATGGCCGCGTTCGTTCGGGCGACCAAGCCCGCCGAGGCGGCGGTCACCGCCGATTCCGGAGCCCCCGCGAGGGCGTGCTGCGCCCCGGGGTGCTGCTCCTGACCGGACGAGGTGCGAATGCCAGCAGCGAATGACGTGGTCCTCCGGCCCATGCGGCCGGAGGACCTGCCGGAGGTGCTCACCGTGCTGGAGGGAAGCGAACCTCCCTGCGTACGGCGTGGCGGAGGCTCTTCAGGAGCCGCGGAGTCCTTCCCGCGCTACGGCTTCAGGCGAATCGAAACGGTCCGAGGCTGCCGAAGCGGTTCGAGCCCGGCGGAGTTCGCCGACCTGTGCCCCGCGAGCTCAACCGTCGTGAGGCGGTCGATCGGATGATCCGAAACACGCAGCCGACGGACAAACGGCCTTCCGGTCGCGCGCTCCATCAATAGCGAAGAAGCGATGTCCGAATCACTTACGCGGCGGTTGTCCTTCCTGGAGCGCTACCTCACTCTCTGGATCTTCGGAGGGATGGCCCTGGGAGTGGCCCTCGGCTTCCTCACGCCAGGAGTGGAAAGGTTCATCAACCGCTTCCAGGTCGGAACGACCAACATCCCGATCGCCATTGGGCTGATCCTGATGATGTACCCGCCCCTGGCGAAGGTGCGCTACGAGGAACTGGGTGACGTCTTCCGCAACTGGCGCGTGCTGGGGCTGTCGCTGGTGCAGAACTGGGTGATCGGCCCGGTGCTGATGTTCGCGCTCGCCATCCTCTTCCTGCGTGACTACCCGGAGTACATGGTCGGCCTGATCATGATCGGCCTGGCCCGCTGCATCGCGATGGTCATCGTGTGGAACGAGCTGGCGAAGGGCGACAGTGAGTACGCCGCAGGGCTGGTGGCATTCAACTCGGTCTTTCAAGTCCTCTTCTACGGCGTCTACGCCTACGTCTTTATCACCGTGCTGCCCACCTGGTTCGGGCTGGAGGGGGCGGTGGTGGACGTGCCGATGGGCCAGATCTTCGAGAGCGTGGCGATCTACCTCGGCATCCCCTTCATGGCCGGGATGCTGACCCGCTGGGCGCTGCTCCGCGCGAAGGGGCGTGAGTGGTACGAGCAGCGGTTCATCCCCCGCATCAGCCCCATCACCCTGACCGCGCTGCTCTTCACCATCGTCGTGATGTTCGCCATCCAGGGCGAGCAGATCGTCGCGCGGCCGCTCGGCGTGGTGCAGATCGCCATCCCGCTGCTGATCTACTTCGTTTTCATGTTCCTGATCAGCTTCTGGATGGGCCGGAAGGTGGGGGCGGACTACTCCAAGACTGCCACCCTCAGCTTCACCGCCGCCAGCAATAACTTCGAGCTGGCCATCGCGGTGGCGATCGCCGTATTCGGGATCGGCCATGGTGCCGCCTTCGCCGCGGTAGTCGGGCCGCTGGTGGAGGTGCCGGTGCTGATCGCGCTGGTGAACGTCGCCCTCTGGTTCCAGCGGAGGTACTTCGGCGATGAAGTCGAGGTGGGCGGCCCGGACGGTCCGGGTGACGTGTGCGCCACCGAGATCCATCTACGGCATCCGACTCCCTCCCGCGGCTAAGGTACGATCATGAACGAGTCGAGCCAGCTGCCGCCGCTTCGCGTGCTCTTTCTGTGCACGCACAACTCCGCGAGGAGTCAGGTCGCCGAGGCGCTGCTCCAGCGAAAGGGGCGCGGCCGCTTCGAGGTGGGCAGCGCCGGTACCGAGCCAGCACCTCGAGTTCACCCTGTTGTGGTGGAGGTCCTGCGTGAACAGGGCATCGACTGGAGCGGCAAGCGGCCGAAGCCGATCAGCTCGGTTTGGGGAGAACCGTGGGACTTTGTAATCACGGTGTGCGATCGCGCGAGTGAGAGCTGCCCGGCCTTCCCGCGGCAGCCCACGTTCGCCCACTGGGGGATCGAGGATCCCGCCGAGGCGTCGGGCGACGAACAGCAGCGCCGACGCGCGTTCCGCGAGGCGTTGACCTACCTGAGCCGACGCATCGATCTCATGCTGGCCCTCCCCTTCGAATCGCTCGCCAGACGCGCGGCCGAAGAGCGGCTGAATGCAATCGGAGAGGACACTGAGGAGAGACCGAGTCTGAGGCCCGTGTAGACCGGACCCCGAACCGTTGTCGATAGGCACCGGCGGGCGGGGGTCGTCCAGCGCAGAAGTCGCACCTCAGAATCCATAACCTCGGTGTCGCC
>WHSP01000330.1 GCA_009380025.1 Gemmatimonas sp.
GGGCATCGCCGTGGCGTAACGTTGGAGGTACTCGGGTCCGAAGGTTGTAAAGATTTCATGGATGGAGGTCATGGTCGAGTCCCTCCATTACGTGGTTGATCAACTGGCAGGCATCTTCCTGACCCTTTTGGGTGAGGTGGAGATAGAGCATGGTGGTTTCGAGTTGAGCATGGCCCATGTAGCGTTGGATGACGCGCAGGTTGACACCGGCTTCGAGGAGATGGGTAGCGTAGGAGTGGCGCAGGGTGTGAATGGCCACGCCTTTTTTACGCACGCCGGCATCCCACTTGGCGCGGCGGAAGGCGCCTTGGACGCTGCTTTTAGCCATGGGATTGAGGGCCTCTTTGGCGCCTGTTGCACTTCGGCCGAGAGCTGGGAGAGCAGATGGGGATGGCGGTGAGTGCGCCAATATTGGCGTAGCAAATGAAGCGTCGACTGAGGCAGCGGGACATAGCGGTCCTTGGCGCCCTTGCCGCGGTGCACATGGATCATCATGCGCTGACTATCGATATCGGAGACTTCGAGATGGAGGCCTTCGTGAAGCCGCAGGCCGCAGGAGTACACGGTGGAAAGATAAACGTGATTGTGGAAAGTTTTGACGTGATCCAAAACGCTTCGGACTTCTTCGACGCTTAAGACGGCGGGAAGGCGGTGTTCGTTCTGGGCGCGCAGGATCGAGAGAATGTGCCAATTGCGCTCCAGGACGTTAACGTAGAAAAAGCGAATCCCGCAGTAGCAAATGCGCATGGTCTTGGGCGACCAGTGATTGACGTTTTTTCTGTGGAGGAAGTACTCTTGGAGTTCGGGTTCCGAAATCAGATCCGGGGTTTTGTCATAGAACTGAGAGAGCATGCGCACCGAGCGCGTGTACGCTTGTTGAGTTCGTTCTCCTTTCCCATTGAGTTGCAAAATATCGACCATCCGGTGATACCAATCATTCATCATAAAAGTTCTCCTTTCGTTAGAAACTTAGGAGAGCTTTTACCCAAGAACGATGACGATGGGATAGGAACGAATGTCAGGTAGGATTAACT
>WHSP01000331.1 GCA_009380025.1 Gemmatimonas sp.
TGACGAGGCTCAGCTCCCGCTGCGCCTCGGCCGGATCGATCCCGGCCTTCAGGCGCCCCACGGCGTCGTAGTTGTGACCCATCCGGCCCGGGTACACCTCCTGGTGCGGCATCCAGACCGCCGTGGCGGCGGGATACCCGAAGCCCGCCGGCATCACCCCGACGATCTCGTGCGGCTCGCCACCCAGGTCCAGTACGCGGCCCAACACGTCCATGTCCCCGCCCAGATGAGTCCGCCAGAACGAGTCGCTCACCAGCATCACCGAGGCGCCGCCCGGGAGCGTCTCCTCTGTCACGAAGGAGCGCCCGAGCGCGGGCGCGACGCCCATAACTCGCCAGAAGTCCGCGGTCACCCACGTCGCCCGCGTCCGAACCGCCTCGTTCGCGCCAAGGACGGTCATCATCGGGGTGAATTCGGGTGGCGTGTAGACCGCGATCGCCTCGAACGACCGGCTCATCTCCCGCCAATCCTCGAAGTTTCCACCGGTGACCGGCATCGGACTCCCGTTCCCGTCCAGCTCCTGGACCCTCACGACCCGGTCCGCTTCCGGATACGGGAGCGGCCGCAGGAGCGTCCCGTCGACCACGCTGAACACGGCCGTGTTCGCCCCGATACCCAGGGCCAGCGTCAGAACCGCCACCAGCGCGAAACCCGGATTCTTCCGAAGCGTGCGCACCGTGAAGCGCGCGTCCTGCCTCAAATCCTCGATTGCCCCGATCCCGCGGATCTCTCGCGCCTCCTCCTTGAATCGTTCGATGCCGCCGAAATCCCGCAGAGCCGTCCGTCTCGCCTCGCGCGGACTCATCCCCGCCCGCACCCGGTCCTCGATCTCCATTTCCAAGTGGAGACGCATCTCCTCATCCATCTCGCGCTCCATCCGATTGCGCTGCCAGAGCGCCCGCCCGCTCCGGCTCAGCCATCTCATCGGTAACATCTGCGTCTCCTTCAGGTGGCCTGCAGGACCAGATCGACGGCCCGGGAGAAGAGCCGCCAGTTGGAACGCTCACGCGCCAT
>WHSP01000332.1 GCA_009380025.1 Gemmatimonas sp.
GGAAGTCTGGCGGCGTCAACGCGCCGCGGCAGCGAAAGTTCGTCGCAGGATCGATCCTCGTGGGATGACTTGCCCGGCCCGATCGGCGGAAGAACGGGAATGGCTTCGGCTCCGGGTGAAGCTGAAGTCTTCGTCGAGATAGAGCAGAAGTGTCCGGTGACAAAAGTGCTTCGCGCCGGAAGTCAACGACGTATTCCAGGTCGAATTCTGGTGTCATCATCGCCGCGAAGGCGGGGATCCAGTCGTTTCGTAGGCTCCCAGCCGCTGGATTCCCGCCTTCGCGGGAATGACGACTCGGGCGATCAAGGATTCGTGGCCATAGTTCGGCGATCGTGTGCTAAAGTGTCCGCCAGTGAACCCACGGTCTCTGATCAGCACCCGAACCGCCAAGACGAAAGATTTCCGCGATCGGTTGCGCTGCCTGCCTCCCTTCCGTCAGCTCTCGAGGCCCTATGGACATTCAAATTGCATGGAGGGTGTCCGGAGCTCGAGGTCGCGGGCTATCATGTGCTGCATGAATTCCCGCGTGTAGATGCGAAGCATCGCTCCGCGGAACATGAACTCAATTCGCTCCACCTCCTCGGGGAGCATATGAGTAACGTCCGATTGGACCGCTCCCCCAGCCACGTAGCCCACCTCATCGATCAACACGCAAGAGACGCGATCCAGACGCCGTTCGGTATCGACCTCATGGACGCGACCTTCGACGGTCTCACCCGCCTGTGCCGGTTTACCAGCGCACGGAGTACGTGGGAGGCGAGATCCTCACGCTGACCCTGGGAATCATAACCGGCCCCGCATCCTCTGCAGCGCAAGGTTAGGCCCGCCAGCCGCCATTCGGGTCGGTCCCGCCCACGAGCGGCCCATTTCGTCAAGCGCCGATCCCCCAAGTCCGCTTACTGTACTCCACGAGCCCTCGCCGGACGCAACCGGGGTCATCCCGCCTCCAGCCGCAGTACTCCTCCTGGCTTTCGCCGTTCCCGCCTCATGAGCGCAACCGCTACCTCGTCG
>WHSP01000333.1 GCA_009380025.1 Gemmatimonas sp.
ATGAGCACGCTCTCAGCGTCGGCTTCTAACAGCAACGACATACCTCTGGGTCCATGTCAACTTCAAGTTGACAAACCTTGGTTTGTCAACATACGGTTGACAAATGCCCGGAATCGCCAGGATCGCCGGATTGATCCGATCTGTTGATCGACGCTCCAGCGACCCCGTTGACCGCCTCGAGCAGGCTGTCCTGGTGGCGGGAGACTTACGCGCCACCGGAGACGCCTTGATCGACCACTATGTCGAGCAGGCCCGGGCCCGGGAGGTGTCCTGGAACGAGATCGGGGAGGTGCTCGGGATGTCGAAGCAGGGAGCGCAACAACGGTTCCGAGGTCGATGGTTCGATCGGTTCATACGGCCGACCAAGGGTCGCAGCGCCCGTCGCCTCACGGACAGGGTGCGGCGCTCCATCGAACACGCGCGCGAGGAGGCGCGCGCTCTCGATCACAACTACGTCGGGACCGAGCATCTCCTGCTCGGACTCCTTCGTGAGAAGGATGGTGTCGCAGCCAAGGCCCTCAAAAAGCGAGGCATAAGGTCGAACGACATCAGAAGGAAGATCGAGGACCATGTTGGGCGAGGCGCCGTGCGCGTCTCCGGCGACATCCCGTTCACACCAAGGGCGAAGCGCGCTCTGCAGGAGGCGCACCAGCAGGCTGCCATCCTCGGCCACAACTACGTAGGAACCGAGCACGTCGCTCTCGCGCTCGCGTCACTCGAGGAGGGGCTGGCCGCGCGATTCCTTACTGAGCTCGGACTAAGCGCATCCGCTATTCGTGATGAAGTTGTGGCGCTTCTCTCGGGTTAGGAACGCTCGTGATCACCGAGTCGGCTGGCGGCGTCGGGTGGCCTGCCGCCCAGCGGTCTGCTAGCCGTCTCGCCAGCATCGCCGACTTTCCGATTCCGAGGAGTACATTTGGCAGCGCGGGATCCCCGACGGAAGGTTTTAAGAGGAGTCCGCGCCCGATGAGCGCGGCCCCTGAGCTCCGGGCTATCAGGGCCCTC
>WHSP01000334.1 GCA_009380025.1 Gemmatimonas sp.
GTCGTGCCGACCCACTAGGGCCGGGCCGCCGAGCGGATCCTGTTCGGCTGCACGGTGCAGCGCGGCGACGTCGTACCGAACAACGGCCACTTCGACACCACGCGGGCCAACATCGAGTACCTGGGCGGTGAGGCGGTCGACCTGCCGTGCGCCGCGGCGGCCGACCCGACGGCAGACGAGCCGTTCAAGGGCAACATGGACCTCGAGGCATTGGAGAAGCTCTTGGTCGACCGGGCTGACGCGGTGCCGCTGGTCATGCTGACCATCACCAACAACACCGGCGGGGGTCAGCCGGTGTCGATGGCCAATATCCGCGCGATCGCCGAGCTCGCCCAGCGGTTCGGCAAACCGCTCTACCTCGACGCGTGCCGCTTCGCCGAGAACGCGTGGTTCATCAAGCAGCGTGAGGACGGCTACGCCGACGTGCCGGTGCCGCAGATCGTGCGGGAGATGTTCTCGTACGCCGACGGCTGCACGATGTCGGCGAAGAAGGACGCACTGGTCAACATCGGTGGCTTTCTGTGCACCCGTGACCCGTCCCTGGCCGCCCGGGAGAAGGATCTGCTCATCCTCACCGAGGGCTTCCCGACCTACGGCGGACTGGCCGGTCGCGACCTAGAAGCGATCGCGGTCGGCCTGGACGAGGTGCTCCACGAGGACTACCTGCACTATCGGATCGTGTCGACGGCCTACGTCGTCAACCACCTGCACGACGCCGGGGTGCCGGTGCTCCGGCCGGCCGGCGGGCACGCGGTCTACCTCGACGCCGCGCGGTTCCTGCCCCACGTGCCCGCGCTGCAGTACCCGGGACAGTCGCTCTCGGTCGAGCTCTACCAGCATGCCGGCATCCGCGGGGTGGAGATCGGCACGGTGATGGCCGGACGCGACCCCACAACCGGTGAGGAGCGCCCCGCCCCACTCGAGCTCGTACGGCTGGCGATCCCACGGCGGGTCTACACCCAGTCGCACATCGACTACGTGGTCGAGGCGGTGCTGGAG
>WHSP01000335.1 GCA_009380025.1 Gemmatimonas sp.
GGCATCTCTTTCGTAGCCGCCGCCAGGGTTCTGGAGAGCGGGCGAAGTCTGATCTCGCAGTCCGATCGCGCGGGCGAGCGGCGGTGGGTGGCCGTGGGGAAAGATCCCGAGAGCCACAGGATTGTGGCCGTGATTTACACGATGCGTGGACACCGCTACCGCATCATCTCAGCAAGAAGGGCACGGAGCAATGAAGAAGAAGGGTTCCGAGAGCGCTTCGGGTTCGGGCCGGAGGACGAGAGCCAGTGGTCGTGAACCCGTACGTGTGAGTAGCGAAGACGTGGCCCGCATGGAGGACCGCAGTGACTGGGCCCGAGTGGATGCACTGACAGACGTCGACATCGACCGAGCAATCGCAGACGATCCCGATGCGGCGCCGGTCCTCGATGAGGCGTTCTGGCGCAACGCCGAAATCCTTGATCCCCGACATGCCAAGAGCACGATCACCATGCGGGTGGACGACGACGTTATCGACTTCTTCAAGCAGGGCGGGGCAGGTTACCAGTCCCGCATGAACGCAGTGCTCAGGGCCTACGTATACGCGCGAAGGGAGAGATCACGATAGGAAGATCGCGAGCACCCGGAGCTTGCTGTCAATTGTGTTGTCAATTTGGATCG
This sequence comes from Gemmatimonas sp., assembly GCA_009380025.1. GTDB lineage: Bacteria > Gemmatimonadota > Gemmatimonadetes > Longimicrobiales > Longimicrobiaceae > WHSP01. The sequence continues at coordinate 619 of WHSP01000335.1, forward strand.
CGCAGCCTGCATTCTTTGGCTCCACACCGGCAGGCAGGTTGCGCGTGCCACCTGGTGGAAGTCTTGATTCTACGCGCGTTTTCGCGCTCCGGGCCTCGGCTGCGTCACGCCTGATAAGCGTGAGGTCGGAGGTTCAACTCCTCCCAGGCCCATTCTGGTAAGACTAAGCCCTGATGCTACTTTAGGTGGTGTCGGGGCCTTTCCATTGTTCAACTTTTCTTCTCCTGCTGTGTCAATGGCGGAATGAAATGTCACACGCCTGGCGGGCCCGGTCCGTCAATCTGTTGTCTGATGAGTCGCGTACCCATCGTCCCACCGCGCCCTTGTCGGTGCACGATCGTGTCTTCCGTGAGCAAAGGGGAGCGGTCGTG
>WHSP01000336.1 GCA_009380025.1 Gemmatimonas sp.
TTCGAAAGAATGGGCGCTGAGGGATTCGAACCCCCGACCTTCTGGGTGTAAACCAAAATCAGTTAGCCTACGCCGTTCCACACGTCCCCTACGTAATCGCCCTTCGCCCTTTGGATTATACCCTACATCTTGCCTCCGTCACACCCACACCAAATACTGTACTTTGCGCTGACTCATTGTTGACTTGGACCTGAAGTCAACGCGCGCTTGCTTACTCCTTCCGGGGATGGTGACTCTGTGGCGAAGAAGCTGACCAAACGCACGGTGGACGCTGCGAAGTACGAAGGCGACGGGAAGAGCCGCGACTTCCGGTGGTGCGGCGAAACCCGTGGCTTCGGCATCCGGATATACCCATCAGGTGCGAAGTCGTTCGTCGTGCATTACAGGACGCGAGGCGGAAGGCTTCGGCTTCTCACCCTTGGTGCGTATGGCGCCCTGACGGTGGAGCAGGGGCGGGGAATGGCGAAGAAGGAGCTCGCGAAGGTCGAGGATGGGAAGGACCCGCTCGAGGAGCGCAGGGCGGTGCGCCGAGGGGCCACCGTAAAGGAGTTCGCCGACCAGCTCATCACGAAGTACCGGGGTGCGAGGGGCACGCTTCGCGAAAGCACGCGGAAGGAGTACAAGCGGAAGCTGGACCTTCACATCTTGCCCGCGATCGGCTCCAAGAAGCTTGTGGAAGTGACACGTGATGATATCGCGCGCATACGCCTGAAGCTGGCCGATCGCCCGGTCGAGGCGAATCGGACGATCGAAATTGCCCGGCTCCTCTTCAACGTCGCGAAGGAATGGCCGGGCGGCTACGTCCCCGGCGACCATGCAAACCCTGCCGCCGGCCACAAGCCCTACGCCGAGAACGAACGGGAACGGTGGGTGACTCCGGAGGAGCTTCCTCGACTCGTGGAAGCGATCGACAAAGACGGGAGCCTGTTAGTGCGAGCGGCCATCAAGCT
>WHSP01000337.1 GCA_009380025.1 Gemmatimonas sp.
TGGGGAACCGGGACATGTCGACGCCGATCTCGGCGATGATGGTCTGCGCGGTGAGCTCACTGACCCCTGGGATGGTCTTGAGCAGCTCAGCCGCCGCCTCGAAAGGGACGACGCGCTCCACGATCTCGGCGGTAAGGGTGTCGATGGTGTCGTCGAGGAAGTCGATGTGAGCCAGGATCTGGCGGGCGACGGTGCTGTGGTGCGCCACCCAGCGGCTCTCCAGTGCTTCGACCAGCGCCGGGATCTTGGGCCGCATCCGGCCCTTGGCCAACTCGGCCAACACTGCCGGGTCGGTCTCGCCGGAGATGAGCATCTCAACCATCGCCCGGCTCGACTGGGACCACACCTTCGACGCCACCGACGTCAACTTGATGCCCGCGTCCTGGAGGAGCTTCTCCAGCCGCTGGATCTCCTGGCCGCGAGCCCGGATCTGGGTCTTGCGGTAGCGGGTCAGTTCCCGCAGGCCCCGGATCTCTGGGGGTGGCACGAAGCTGGGGCGGACCATCCCATGAGCGGCCACATCGGCCAGCCACTCGGCGTCGGACATGTCGGTCTTGCGGCCGGGCACGTTCTTGACGTGATGGGCGTTGACCAGCCACAACTCGCCGAACCGGTCCTCCAGCCCGTAGTAGATCGGGCGCCAGTACACGCCGGTGGCTTCCATCACCACCAGCTCCACCTCCCGCACCGCCAGCCACTCGCCGAGTTCTCGCACCCCCGTCGCGGTGGTCGAGAACGTCGCCTTGTCGATCTGCACCGAGGTGCCATCGAACACCTCGGCGCACGCCACCACCGAGTCCCGGTGGACATCGAGGCCACCTACCCGGTCATGGATCCGTCTCATCATCTGCCTCCTCAGGCTCAGTGGCCGTCGGAGGGGAACCAGGAGAGAATCAGAATCTGGGGTTCGTGCTCGAAGCGACACTCCCCGGTCCCTCGGGTTCCGC
>WHSP01000338.1 GCA_009380025.1 Gemmatimonas sp.
TATAGGGGCCGCGGGTAAAGGGGAACTCCCCCGGCAAACCGAGCTGACGGTTGTAGAAGGCGGCCTCTTCGGGGGCGGCCTCGGGTCGATCGAGCGGGGTGTAGAGCGGCTCGATCTCGGCGCCCGAGACGCTCGTGAATAGCGCGTCTCGCTTGGGCGTCCCATCGTACTGCTCGTACCAAGCGTCCAGCGCTTGCTGGAGCGCCTCCAGCTCCCGCGCCTTTGCCTCGATCCGCTCCAGCAGCTCAGCCGGAGGAAGATCCCGTTCGGCGATGCTCATCGACCCTCTTTTGCTTCTGATCGGACCCCGAGTTCGCGCACGATCCGCGCCGCGACCGAGTAGGGTGATTCCCTTCCCGACTCGAGCCCCGGCAGTGCCTCCGCCAGCATTTCTTCGCCGCCCCCGACCTTCCAAGCGAGACGCTTGAGCTCGCGATCTACGGCCGCCCGCGTTCGTTCGATGAACCGTCGGTGCCGTCGCTTCAACAGCTCACCGCTCTCTTCGAGGTACACCGCGTGTCGATCCAGGATCTCGACGAGCTCGTCCAGCCCCTCGCCTGTGTTCGCGACGCTCTTCAGGACCGGAGTCGCCCACGTTCCCGATTCAGGAGCGTCCTCCCGGGCACGGTTCCGCGCTGCCCGGCCGACGCCCTGGAGGCTCACGCCGTGGTGCCCCGCCGCAGCTGGCCGTGCCTCACCCAGCCGCATGTGCAACATGACCTCGAGTTCCTGAGCAAGGCGATCCGCCCCCGGTCGATCGGCCTTGTTGATGACGAAGACATCCGCCACTTCCATCAACCCTGCCTTCATCGCTTGAATCGAATCACCGGACTCGGGTACGAGGACGACGACCGTCGTGTCGGCGCTCTCCGCGATGTCGAGCTCCGACTGGCCGACCCCGACGGTCTCGAGGATCACACGAT
>WHSP01000339.1 GCA_009380025.1 Gemmatimonas sp.
ATCCAAGCTGCATTCGGGATGGAGATCGACGAGGTTACCGGCTACGAGGACAGCGGCACGATGACGTTGGCCCTCCAGTCCGGCGACTGGACGGCGATTTTGTCGCTCGGCTCCCAATTTCCGAGGATCCAGGCCGGGAACTCAAACCGCTACTTGTTTTCGCCGACGAGCGCAGGGACGAGATCCCGGAGGTGCCGACGATCTACGAACTCAACCCGCCGACGTCAGAGGCCGAGGAAATCCTCAACGCTCACGCCGTGGTCTTCGAGATGAGCCGTGCGTGGCGCGTAGCGCTTCTTGGTACGGGTAGTCCAGCTATGTGGTACTGCGGTTCTGGCTAGTTGGTACTGGCTTGGTCGCGCTGGTTCTCTGATCGGTGCGGCGGCACAGGGTGTGTCGTCGGCTACTGATTCGGAGGTGGCTGGATGGCCAACTATCGGGCGATCGTGGAGCTGGTGCTCGCGGGTCGCGGTTACAGCGAGATCGCGGCGGTCGCGGGGTGTTCCCGCCGGGACGTGTCGCGGGTGAAGCAGGTGGTCGCCGAGCGGGGCCTGACCTCGGCCGCGGTGGTGAGTGACGCCGATCTGGCGGAGTGGTTCCCGGACGGGCGTCGGCGGGTGTCGGACGAGTACGAGCAGCCGGATTTGGCGCGGGTGCTGGCGTCGATGAGAGCGAACCGGCATTTCACGTTGCTGCTGGGGTGGCGTCGTTACGCCGACGGCGACGCGGCGGGTCGAAAGAAGTATGGATATTCGCAGTTCTGCGCGTTGTTCGCGGACTACGTCAGGGCACACGACCTGGTTGCGACGCTGCATCACGAGCCGGGCCGGGCGATGCTGGTGGACTGGGCCGGAGACACCATCGATCTGGTGGACTCGGTTACCGGGGGCATCACGCGGGCGGTGTTGTTCGTCGCGGTGTT
>WHSP01000033.1:0-9273 GCA_009380025.1 Gemmatimonas sp.
CTCGTCCCGGCGATCGGTGCGCATGGGCCGCTCGTCGCCCAGAATCCGCCGCTCGTCGCCGTGACCCCAACGGAGGATTTGGCGGGTCAGCCAACCCGCCCGCGTCACGCAACGGATGGGCTCCACTGAAATGACGATCGTCTACAACCGGCCGACCGCACGGGGAAGGGACCTGTTCGGCGCGCTCGTGCCGTGGGATTCGATCTGGAATCCGGGAGCGGATGAAGCGACTCGCATCGAGTCGATGAGGATATCACCATCGAAGGCCAGACGCTCCCGAGCGGTCGGTACAGCATCTGGGCGGTACCGCAGCAGGAGGGGGAGTGGACACTGATCTTCAGCACGGCCTGGGACGTCCAGCACCGGCCCTATCCCGAAGGCAACGAGGTGCTGCGCGTGAGCATACCTCCCCGGACGACTGACTACATGGAATCGCTGGCCTGGTACTTCCCCGCCGCCGATGCCGACTCCGCGGTGCTCGCTCTGCACTGGGGAGAGACACTGGTGTCACTTTCGATCGGAAGGCCGTAGGGTAGGCATCAAGCTCGAGCCCTTTTGGATCTGGAGTACCGGGCAGGTAAAGTGGGAGGGGAATGCGGCCACGACCCTACGCAGCCGTTGCTATTGCAGGTCTCCGGGCAAAGATGACGCATACGACCATGGCGAGAAAGAGACCCGCCGAGAAAAGCAGCACTGGAAAGTGATCACGTTCGTCATCCATCTGTCCAGCGGCAGAGCCACTCGACGGATATAGGCGGCAACGGTCATGCCGACTCAGGTCTATGCGGCCGATCGGGTGAGGCGACGGCGAGTGATGGGGAGATTCCGGTGGGAATCGCGGGCCCCGGTTCTGGTGGCGCCCTCATCGGTCAAGTCCCGGGAAACATCCAGGAGCTCCGGGAACCGACGGGCGAGGAGCAGCTCCCCCGGGCGTTGGCGAAGCTCTCGAGATGATGCTGGACGATGGGATAGAGCGCACTGGCGGGGGGTCGCGCCGGCGATAGACGGCGTCGGCACCGACGGTCGATGTCGATCCCGAATCGACGCCTGCGCTCGTGGGCTGGATTGACTTCGACGTCGCGTCGACGACGCTCGAGTCGCCCGAATGGCAGAACACGATGGTGCTGGAAGCCGACGTCAGCGAGGCGGTCTCGCGGCTGAAGCAGGAGGACGGCAAGGACATCACGCTCAACGGAAGCACCACGCTGCTGCGCTCGTTGCTTAGCGCAGGGCTCGTGGATGGGCTGCGGCTCTTTTTGCATCCGGTCGCGGTTGGATCAGGTCACCGACTGTTCGGGAGTGGCGAAGCCCTGGGCGTCCTGAAGCTGTCCGAGTGCCATCCGTATGACAGCGGAGTCGTCTCGCTCACCTATCACCCGGCCGAGCGCTGATGCCGGCCTCCCACGCTCGCCAAGGAGAACGAAATGAAGCCGAACAGCATCGCCGGGATCACCTGTTACGTGAAGGATCTGTCGAAGACGGCCGAGTTCTACGAATCACTCGGTTTCAGGCGAGGCAAGGAGGAGCCGGATCGCGTGACGTTCTATGTGAACTGGTTCTTCGTGACCTTCATCGCGCAAGATCGGGAGGATGACGCCGAGTTGCGGAAGGAGGCCGAGCTTCCAGCCAAGGGATCCGGTCTGTTCCTCTACATCAAGGTCGATGACGTGGAGGACTTCCACAAGGACGTGCTTTCGAAGGGCTTGAGGCCCGTAGGCGAGCCCACGGTCCGGCCCTCTGGGAATCGGGAGTTCGTGCTTCGCGATCCCGATGGCTACAAGCTCGTGTTCTCTATGCCGGCCTTGTCCATCGTCTCGAGCCGCAGTTCGTCGAAATCTGCGAGGCGCCGTTCGACATCGGCAAAGAGCTTGTCGCTCTGCGTCGGTCTTGCGACGTATTTCTTGGCAAGCTCGGGCGTCGTGAAATGCTCTTCAAGCGCAATCTTGCGCATGGTCCCCCGGGGGTTCGCGGTAGCCGACATCCTGGCCTTCCGCAGAACATAGGGTGAGAGCTCGGCGGTGATCAACGTCACGGCTGATCGTTGGACTTATTCCAGCTGTGATTGAACCGCCCCGAGTTGGCGGAGACTCCAACGTTTGGTCGGAGTAGGGACCAGGATCGCCCCTGGCCCCTCTCCTTCAACGCGCGCCGCATGGCCGGGGTCGCCGCCCGCCTCAGTGATCAGGTCCTGCCGCCGCTGCCCGTGCGCCAGTGGGTCTTCTCGTTGCCGAAGCGCCTGCGTCCTTTCCTGCCCCGGGATTCCTCGCAAGGCACAGCCGTGCTCGGCATCCTCCTGAGTTTCGGATCCTTGACTCCCAGGGGCCACACCGTATACTACTTCCCATGAATATTTCATGGGAAAGCCCATGGCCGCATCGAATCTGAGCCTGCTGCAGGGCACGCTCGACGTATTGGTGCTCAAGGCGCTCATCTTTGGCCCGCAGCACGGCTATGGCGTCGTGCGATGGATCCGCGACACGACGGACGGCGCTCTCGAGATCGAGGAGGGTGCGCTCTACACTGCACTACACCGGATGGAGAAACGCAAATGGCTGCGGTCGGAGTGGGGGCAATCGGAGAACAATCGCCGGGCGAAGTACTATGCCCTCACCGAGGAAGGTAGGGGGCAGCTCGCTACCGGTACCCGCAGGTTGACGGCATACGCTGAGGCGCTGTTCAAGGTCCTCGGCGCGACGGAGGCGACGCCGTGAGGATGAAGCCGTTCGCGGGGATCCGACGTGCATTGAGGCTCGGTGCCTGGCGGCGCGAGCTGGACGATGAGCTGGTCTACCATTTCGACCGAACGGTGGAGGATCTGGTCGCGCGAGGAATGTCGCGCAAGGGGGCCATCAACGAAGCGCATCGTCGATTTGGGAACGAGGACGCCTATCGACGTGAGCTGGAGCGGATCGATCAAGCGGCGGATCTCCGTCGCCGCCTGGCGGACCGATTCGAGCTCGTCGCGGGAAGCGCGAAGTACGCTCTGCGCCGGATGCGGCGCGCGCCAGGATTCACAAGCGCTGTGGTCCTGACGTTTGCGCTCGGTATCGGGGCGAATGCCACGATGTTCGGAATCCTCGACCGGCTGCTGCTCAGTCCGCCGACTCATGTTGAGGATCCGTCCTCACTGCGACGCTTGATGGTGAATCGTTTCAATATTTTCACGGGGACGAGGACCACCATCGAAGCTCTTACGTTCCCGGACTACGAGGAGTTCACGCGCGCAAGCTCGTTCTCGTCCGTCGCCGCGGTCAGCAGCCAGGAGATCGTCGTCGGCCGCGGACCGGAAGCCTCGCAACAGAATGCCGATCTGGTCACGGGTAACTTCTTCTCGCTACTCGGGGTGCGTCCGGAGGTCGGGCGTTTCTTCGGTCCGGACGAAGACAGTGCCGACGCCCCAGGTGTGGCGGTGATCAGCTACGGTCTGTGGCAGCGGAGGTATGGCGGCGATCCGGAGATCGTCGGAATGGGGCTGGAATTCGGTTATGGTGAGTACACGATCGTTGGTGTAGCCCCGAGCGGGTTCGTCGGGACGCAGCTGAGGCGAGTCGATTTGTGGCTGCCGATCCAGGTCGCAACGCCACAGCTCATGGGTCGGTCATGTCTGGAGGGTCGGGGCTGCTACTGGGTGCGGGCTACCGGGCGGCTGGCCGATGGCATTTCGCCAACGGCCGCGGAGACCGAAGCGACGGTCCTGTACCGCCAGGGACGCGCCGAAGATCCTACGGTGTCTCCCTCTCCGGATCCCGAAGCGGAGGTCATTGCCGCGCCGGTGATCGAGGCGCGTGGTCCCCTTGCATCGAGTGAATCGAAGGTCGCGATCTGGCTGGCGGCCATCTCGTTGATCGTGCTGCTGATCGCATGCGCGAACATCGCAAACCTGCTGCTGGCTCGCGCAACCCGACAGCAGCGGGAGCTGGGCCTGCGACTCGCGCTCGGCAGCTCTCGTGGTCGGCTACTGGCTCAGGTCGCGACGGAGAGCCTCCTACTGGCGCTCCTGGGTGGCGCCACAGCCATTCTCGTTACTCGCGTGGCTGGCGGGGTGATCCGGCAGACCCTCCTGCCTGACGTACCGTGGGATGCTCCGGGTGCCGATCTCCGCATCATCGTAATCGCCCTGCTGTTGGCGATCATCGCCGGCCTCGCCGCGGGCCTCTTCCCGGCGCTCCGGTCCAGCGGCTTCGAGCTGGTGACGACCCTCAAAGCAGCCTCGCGAAACAGCTCCAGCGCCGATTCTCATGTCCGAAGCTTCCTCACGGTGATCCAGGCGGCGCTTTGTGTCGTCCTGCTCATCGGAGCGGGACTGTTCGTCCGTAGTCTGAATCGCGTTGATTCCCTCGATCTGGGGCTCGATCCCGAAGACGTGCTCTTCGCCAGGCCGGTTTTCGAACCGGGCGTGCCCACGACGGAGCGGGCAGCGTTCTACCGCGAGGCCACCGATCGCCTGCAGTCGATTCCCGGGGTTTCCGCTGTCTCTGCGGACATGTCGGTGCCCTTCTACATAACGATGGCGAGACCACTCCGTGCCCCCGACCTCGATTCCATTCCGACGCAGCCCGGTGGGTCACCGATCAGCCACCTCGTAGGTGCCTCCTATTTCGACGTGCTCGACCTCGACATCCTTCGAGGTCGAGGCTTCAATGCAGAAGACGGAGAGAGTGCGCCGCCCGTTGTGGTCATCAACCAAACGATGGCCCGTGTCTTGTGGCTTGGCGAAGAGGCCCTCGGCAAGTGTCTGATCCTTGACGGTGACCCTGACGGCGCGGAGGCACAGCCATGCGCGGAGGTAGTCGGCATCGTCGAGAACGCGCGTCGCTTCTCGCTCGTCGAGGACGAGTCGATGCACTACTACGTCCCGCTCGAGCAGCAGACGACGAACGACAGCCCGAGAGGCCTGCTGGTGCGCGTGACCAGCGATGTTGGGCCGATGATCCCGTCCCTGCGACGCGAAATCGTCGCCCTGGATCCGCGTGTCCGGTTCGCGGAAGTTCAACCGCTGGGCTCGCTGCTCGACCCGGAGATCCGGTCGTGGAAGCTCGGTGCCGCCATGTTCTCCGTGTTCGGTCTGCTGGCGCTGCTGGTTGCCGGGATCGGGCTCTACAGCGTCCTCGCCTTCAGCGTGGCGCAGCGGACCTTCGAGCTGGGGATCCGCTCCGCACTCGGTGCCTCGCGCGAACGCATCGTCGCGCTGATCCTCGGGCAGGGGATGCGCCTGGGGCTGATCGGTCTGGGGCTCGGCGTGGTGATCGCGTTGCTCGCCGCCCCGAGGATCGAGCCGCTGCTCTTCCAGGTTTCCCCCCACGACCCAGCTACGATCCTCGCAGTGGTTGGCATCCTGTCCTTGGTGGCGGTACTCGCCAGTATACTGCCGGCGTGGCGGGCTGCGCGCGCCGATCCGGCGGTCGCGCTGCGCGCCGACTGAGGAGGGAGCGAGACAACTCGGCTCTGCCCCTGGAACGACACCCTGCGATCCCACGGCCGAGGATGGGGACGGGATCCGGCGCCCTTACTGGCCCGCCCGATCCCTCCCCCGCGCGTCCGCCGGCATCGCGCCGCCTCCAGAGGATCCGGCCTTCGATGCCGGTCCCCTCCTCAATCTCGACCAGACGCCCAGCTTCGATCCCACTGAACTGGAAGCAGTCCCGGCCCTCGGACTTCGATCAGACGCGCGGCGACTGACAGCGCAGCCCCGGCAGCTCGCACCCTGATCCCTTCATACCCTCCGATTCGTCTAACCCCCTCCTTCCGACCCAGTATCCTCCTGCTGGAGCCGAAACCCAGCCGAGAGCGCAGTTGGAATGCCGATCCTCCGAGCAGGCTGCGACCCCACCCGGGATCCACGGGAGAGCAACCAGGCTCAATCGTTTTGCTGGCATGGCCCTCTGGCCTCCACGCAACCTATATTGATCAATTGACCTGCGCGCGTGCGAGCCCCCAAGGAGGTACTCGGGTCCGGTTCGCAGCGATGGGAGAACGATCATGACGCATGAAGAACTGCTGGAGCGAATCTCGATCGACCCTGACATCTGCGGCGGCAAGCCGTGCATCCGCGGGCACCGCATCTGGGTCTCGCTGATCCTGGATTTCCTGGCCTCCGGGATGTCAGCGGAGGAGATCCTGAGGGAGTACCCGCAGCTTGCCATCGAGGACATCCGTGCCTGCGTTGCGTATGGTTCCGAAATGACGCGGGAGCGGACGGTTCACGTCGCGTGAAACCGGCGTGAGGATCAAACTCGACGAGAACCTTGGCGCACGAGGCGCGGTGATCTTGCGCGCTGGCGGTTGCGACGTGGCGACCGTTGTCGAGGAAGACGTCTGTTCGGCTTCCGACGAGGCGTTGATCGCGGTCTGCAGGGCCGAAGGACGCACGCTGGTTTCGCTCGATAAGGACTTCACGAGCATCCTGCGGTTCCCACCGGCACGCTACACGGGCATCGTCGTGCTCCGGCTACGGGAGCCAGTCAGGCTCGAGGCCATAGAGAACGCGCTTCACCGTTTCCTCGCAGCATCCACAGCCACGAATCTCGCGGGCAAACTGTGGATCATCGACGCCCACCGCATTCGCGAGTTCGAAGGGCCGGAATCGCAATGACCCTACCTGAAGCCGCTTGCACGCATTTCTACACACCGATTCCGATGAAGCCCTTCCACCCATTCCGCGGCAAGCCTTCCGTTCTTTCTCGGGATGCCGGTAATCTTCGCTCGGCGGTGCGTCAACACTCTGCGTCCTCCATGACCCCGCTCACCGAGTTATGGGCGCAACCGCGGCCTCGAAGTCAATTCGCTCCACCTCCGTACGCGCCGCGAATCTGAGCCGAAAGAGCGTTTGGATTTCCTATCGCTGGCCGACTCTCTATCTGCTCGACCCGTCAAAGCTGGCGGACGCTGCGGAAGCCCTGAGGCCGAAGGGATACCAGTGTCTCCGTCGGTGGCTGTGAAGCAAGGTCGATGGGACTTCGCACAGCTCTACGACTGGTATCGTTATCTGAATCAACATCTCTGGCCCGTCGAAGGATTGAGCTTCAGCGACATTCAGGAAGCTCGTAACCGTCTGGAATACGGAGCCATCGACGAGCCCACGCGTGTGGAAGTGGAGAATATCTTAGCCGACCTCGACGTGCCATGCTTCTTGGTCGCGATTGAGATTCGGGAGTACGCTGTTCCTCTTGCCAGCGTGCCGTGATCCGGTCGGATCGGCCAGAGCTGCATCGTCTGCTGGATCAGCTACGGCCCGGCGACGTGGTCGTCATTTGGAAGTTGGCCCGCCTCTCCCGGAGTCTGAAGAATCTCCTCCACCTGATAGAACGGATCGAGGAAGAGGGCGCCGGCTTCCGGAGCCTGACCGAAGCGGTGGACACCACCGCGGCCGCGGGGCGGATGCTCATGCAGATGGTGGGTGCCTTTGCTGAGTTGAACGGAGCATGATCCGGGAGCGCACCCGGGCGGGCCTGGAGGTGGCGCGGAAGGGGCGGATCGGTGGCCGCCCTAGGAAACTCAGTCCCCATCGGCGCGAAACCGTGGTAGAAATGGTCAACGCCGGAACCAGGTCGGCCGCCGACGTCGCTCGGCTATTCCAGGTTCATCCCTCAACGATCTCGCGCGAAGTCGCTCGGCACCAGAAGAAGCACGCGGTCAGCCCTGAACTTTAGACCATGCCCCTGGATCAGACCTTGGCCATCAGGCTCAATTCGAAAGGCGACGAGCCCGTCGGCGAGCTGCCCCAGCAGGCGGTCCAGCGCCCCGCCGGTGAGTCCCTGGTTGGCATGGGTGTCCCATCCGATGAACTCCACCGCGGCGACGTTGGGCCCGGTTTCCTGGCGCAGGGTGCGGGCGGCGGCCTGAAGGAACGCCAACAGCACTGGTGAGGCCCAGCCACGTACTGGACCGCGTGGCAATCGTTGCATATTCCCTAGTCGCGACGCGATCAAGGCCATCGGCTTTCGCCGTTCACGCTTACCCCTCGCTAACGCGTTGCACGCGGTCCAGGCGCCATCCCGAGGAAGCGCGAGCGAAGTAGAGACGATCGACCAGGTTGGTCAGCATGGTTGTCCGAAGTCTGGGAGAGTAGCTCACCATCCACAACTCAACTGTGACCGTGGCGGTCGAGCGACCGAAGGAGATTTTGCCTATCACAAATCCCGCCCTTGACCCATCCTTTGTAACGCAATCCAATCCATCAGGTTCCTCGCATTCGATCAGGTCTGCCGGGTCGCCAATGCGGGAGCCAGATCTCAAGGCCATTCTTTCAATCAGCGGTTCGTCCACAGCAGAGGTGCTAAGCATGCGGATCTCTGCAGGTGCAACTGATTGTGGCGAACGACTAAACACCAGGTCAAACAAGCTGTCTGCGTATTCTGCTACTAGTGAATACACAGCCTCCTGATCGCTTGGCCTCACAAAACTGACGTCCTGAGCCATAGTCGTCAGCGGATAAAGAATCAGGCCAGCCACTATAAGTGTTTCTCGCAACATTACGCCCTCCTTGGGTACTTTTCCCAGATTGATTGACTGGCTTTTCGTCACTATTGCCGCAGATTGTCGGCCCACGCCCGGCCACTCGGGAGGAGGAGCGCCAGTCGCGCGAATGGTAAGTTCCCAGTCGAGTAGCTGCCTATCCTCGGGTGAACTATCGCTGCTCTACGAGTCTACAGCAGAGGGCAAGTCAGAACAACTTAAGAGAAGGCAAAGTATTCCGACGGCGACTACTCGGCCATTGAGCCGGGGACCACTTACGCTCGGCTTGGGGGGATGCCACACCATACCACGGAGGGATCGATCGCAATGGCGCGTCGCGCGTTCTCGTCGGCATCGAGTAGTACCTCGCTCGCCGCGATTGGGAGAGATAGAGAGCAGCCTGCTGTCCGGTGCCGACCTGCTCGGCCTGGATACACCAGCCACACCAGCCGGTCGTCCAGACCTGGGGGTCGACCTCACCGAGTAGTTTGGCCTGGCGGAGGGCATCGGCGGACCCTGGCGCGGAAGATGGGTGAGAGGACATATCCGGGTACAAACGAGCATCTCGAGTGTGCCCGGGACGATGTGGCACCCCGGAAGAATTACCCTACCACGGCCGTAGGACGACGGGCAATCTGTGGATCTACCGACGGGTCTACACGACCTCGAGTGACCGTATAGCGGTCGCGGGGCACTCACTGCGGCAGCGAAGAGCAGACCCGTCCCGCTCGCCCGTACCGTCGAATCGCTGAGCACATACTCCTTGGATCATGTCGAAGTGGCGCGAAGGCGGCCTTAGCGCTCCTCGCGGCCGCGCCA
>WHSP01000033.1:9283-32594 GCA_009380025.1 Gemmatimonas sp.
CCCAACGCCTCGCGGTGAGCGCCGCCTCCAACGATCCACTTCTCCTGGGGAATCCCTGATGCCGCTAGCCCGCTGGTCGACGGATTCGGCGGAAATCGTCGAACGCATAGCGTTCCGTCTCCGCGCCGAGGCCCCCGCAAACTCGCGTCTCCTGCTTTGGGCAAGACACGGACGCAGCGTCCTTCTTCATCTTACGTCCCTTCGGGTAAGCATTAGAAACGGATGGTTGCTGGCAAACCTGCTCGTCGAAACCGAGCCGACGGGACGTCGTCTGCTCCAGTTCGTCCTCTATCTCGGCGACGATGGCGACAGTGACGGCACACGGGCGGGCGCCACCATCCATACCGACAGCCGGGAAGGGGGACAACTCGTTCAGCTTTGGGGGGAAGATTTGCAGCGCGCCGTGTGGGACGGCGTTCTCGACATCGTGGAAGGCTCGCTACATCTGGCTGAGAGTCGGCATCGTGGGCTTCCTCTCTCCCTGCTAGGCTTCTCCTGCTCGGGGAATCAGCTCCACGTCGACATCCAAGCGGGAGAAGGTGCCTGATGCCGAACCCGAGCGAAGCCCTCCTCGCCTTCGGTAAGCTCGTCGCGTTCCTCGATTGGAAAGGTGAGGTTCAGTTCGCCTGGATCGGCGATCCCCTCGACAAGTCACTGGCGGCGATTCCCGCGGAGCGTAAGCGGCTCCACGACCTGCTACAGTCGCTCATCGATGAGGGCCCCACCGGGGCAACACCCGCTTTTCCACTCCAGGGTCTCACCTGGGAGCCGGTGAATCTGGGCGCCGATATCGGAATCGGATTCGCCTGGAACAATGGCGGAGCCTCCGATCCACTTCACCTCGGCCTCGGCGCGGCCGCGAGCTTTGGAGTCGGCGGGAAAACGATCGATCTCGCGGTCCTCGCGCGACTCCTCAAGATCCAGAATGACCTGGTCTCCGAGATCCCGGGGATCGTCTTTGGAGGCACGATCCCGGTACCGGATTTCCTGCACTCCACGTCGCTCCAGGGCGAGATCCCAAGTGTCGATGAGATCGTCAGCCTCACCGTCGAGGCCGACACGGCGAATTCCCGGACGCTGAAGGTTCCTGGAGACCAGCTCGCGTGGGACTCCGTACGTCTGGCGATCTTCGTCCTGCAGGCATGGGTTCGGGATCAGACCACGGGCGGTGACACCTTCCTCGACCGCATCGACGAGCACCTGTTTCCGATGTTCGGCGAACCGCCGGGCGGCCCTATCGATCCCTTCCCGCTCTTCGGGAAGAGCAACATGGGCACCTCGCCGAATTTCGAGCCCTGGGTCGATTCCGTCCTCAGCTTCGATGACGGTGGGGCGGGCGCACTCACCTTCCTTTGGCACTTCCGCGCACTGCTCACAGGCGTCGAGGACTCGAGCTTCTTCGATGGTTCGAAGTTCTTCCCGCTCGAAGGGCCGCCCTCGAGCGGGAGCCCTCCCACTCCGAGTGACAGCCTCGGTGAGCTGTTGGAAAGCACCGACGGAGCTTTCGTCGGCGTGGAGAAGGATCCGATGGACCCGGAGGGCAGTGCAGATCTGCAGCTCGTGATTCGACTGCAGGAGGGCGGGTCCAAGCTCACCATCCCGCTCGCCAAGAGATCAGGCGGAACCCTCACCCGTCCAAATCTCGTCGACGATCCCGCCGAGATCAAAGCGTTCGACTTTCCCGGCTGGACACCCACTTCGACCGGGCTGAGGATCATCGACGAGACTCTCGCGCCCGCGAAGGGCTTCGGTGGGACGCTGGTCGTCGACCTGCTCCTCACGCAGGGCAAGCCGGTGGGATACCAGGTGACCCTTCCCACCACTCCCGCCCTCGACCTCACCTTCCCGGGGGCAGGGGGTGGCCCCTTTCCGAAGCCCAACTACTCGCCGGAAGCGGCGTTCAGCGACATCCTCGCGTCGATCACGGGGGCATCCGGGAATCCCACGACGGAACCTCTCGTGGGCGCCCTACAGTCGATGATCGGTGCAGCCGTTCAGGGTCAGAGTCTCGACCCACTACCCCTCATTACCGCCATCCTGAGTGCGGCTCCGCTCGTTCCCGAAGATTTGGGCGAGCTCGAGCTCGGAGAGGACGGCGCGGTCCTCAAAGTGGGATTGGAGCTGGACGACGTTAGCGAAGCGTTCGTGACGAATGCCGTCCGCATCGGCAACGCACGCCTCGATGCCCAATTCGCTCTCACCGACCCTGGCGATCCTCTGCAGCCAGCGAGCGATCCACTCCGGTCGGCGAAGTTGCGACTGGAGGATGTTCGCGTCGACCCTGCGGCCGCGGAAGTGAGTGGGGTCGCGGGGAGTCTGCTGAGTGACCTCACCGAGGCTCCCGGTTTCTCGTTGAACGTCGAATGGAAGCCGCCCGGCCCGGCTATCCCGAGCGGCGGAGGCAAGTTACCGATTCAGCAGACGATAGGTCCGCTGGAGGTCAGCACGCTCAACGTCGAGATCGACGAGCATGCGCTCGAGATCGGTGTCGACGGGGTGTTCACGATGGGACCAGTCAGTGTCATTCCCTACGAGCTGGGGGCTCGCTTTCCCTTGAGTGCCGATCCGGCGACGGCACAACTGCGCGGGCTCGGGTTGATGATGCACGCGGGGGGTATCAAGCTCGCCGGCCACTTCGCCGAAACGGACAGCGACTATGTCGGGGCGGCGATCGTATCGGTGGTAGACTTCTTCGAGTTGTCGGCGATCGGCGGCTATACGCAGCTGTCCGACGGCAGCGACTCGATGTTCATCTTCGCCTCCCTCGTCGCACCGCTCGGTGGGCCACCATTCCTGTTCGTGACAGGGATCGCGGGCGGCTTCGGTTACAACCGCCTGCTGCCACCTCCCGGCCCGATCGCCGACAATCCGTTCATGCGCGTCATGCGCGGGGATATCGTTCTCAGTGGCGGCCCGGGCAACGAGCTCAAGATCCTGGGCGAACAGTTCCTGCCGTCGAAGGGTCAGAATTGGATCGCCGCTGGGCTGCAGTTCACATCGTTCGGCTTCATCCAGGGAAAGCTTGTAGTCGTCATCGGTTTCCCGAACTTCTCCTTGCAGATCCTCGGTTCGGCTGCATTCGCCATCAGCCCGATCGCGTACTTCGAGATCGAGATGCAGGCGACGGCGGACGACGTGTCCTTCCAGCTCATCGCGGGTCTTTCGCACAACAGCTACCTCATCCACCGCGACATCTTCAGCCTTCACGGTCAGTTCGGCCTGGCGACCTGGCACGGCACCGAGCACCCGGGCGATTTCGTCTTTTCGATCGGGGGCTATCACAACGCTTTCCGTGTACCGGCGCACTACCCGAAGCTGGAGCGCGTCGGCGCGAAGGCGACCGTATATGGCTTCATTCAGTTCTCGGTGGACTGTTACTTCGCAACGACACCGCGCGCGATGATGGCGGGGGCGGCGATTTCGCTGAGCGCGGACTTCGAGGCCGTCACCGCCGGGCTGGACGTTTACGTCGACGTCTACATCCAATGGGATCCCTTCTTCATCCAGGGCACCATATCGGTAACGGTGTGGTGCGAAACGTTCGTGGGCCGGCTCGAGGTCGGAGTCCGCCTCGAGATCCACACTCCGCCGCTCGGCGGGACGGCCACCATCGACGCCGGGCCCGTCAGCTTCGATATCGAATTCGGCCCGCCGCTAATCACCCGACATCCGATGATAGCGGAGTTTCTCGAGGGCCAGCTCGGCGTCGAAGCCGACCCGTGGAATGGGGACGGTGCCCGAGTTGCCGCGCTGTCGACGACGGATCGCCCCGGCCTCTTCCGGCTGGAAGTTCTGTGGGGTCGCACAGCGGAGGCCGAGAGCGAAACCGTTGCCCAGGAGGGGATACACCTCGATAACCCCATTCGGGTGAGCTCCGAATTCGGCTTCGCCGTGCGTACGATGCTTCCTCTTGGCGGCGTCAAGGTTGTGGGTCCGCAGCCGCCGGACTCGGCATCCATGGCGGCCACGATTCACCTGCCGCTGTGTGAGCTTGCCGATCTCGGCTCGACGCTTCGGGTCGAGGGGACGAAGGTAGGTGAGGTCGAGCCGGTGCCAGTGGATGACGCCTTCCCGGGCGCTCTCTTCGGATCCGAATTCAACGAGGTCCATCTGGATTCGTTCATGAAGGACCTCATCGGAATGGAGGACCCGGCTGAAGCCGTCGTCGGCCTCACCGAAGGCATGGCGTTCAGTTATCGCTCGGATTTCGATCCGGTGGAGGCGGCGGGCTGGGACATCGTCGCGACCGAAGAACTGTTGCCGGGTGAGGAGCCATACCCGCTGCCTCTAGGAACTCCCGCCCGAAATCTGTCGTTGCGGTCACCCAAGCCCCAGCTCGTTCTCGCACAAGGTGAACGGGTGATCGAGGCTTCGGGTCCGCGACCGCTCAAGCTCCGGCGCTCGGTGCTCCTCCGGCAGCGTATCGAATCTCGGGTCGCCACTCCTCTCCGGGTCACGGCACGCAGCGCGGCAGTCGAGCGCCGCATGAAGATCACCACCACAGACGGTCCGGACTTCACGACCCCGCCCCCGAGCGTGCCGGTCGCCGCGCCGCCGACGTCGCCGATCCGCCGTCGTGAAATGCGAGGGGTCGAGTTGCGCACGGTCGATCCGCGCCTGCATGAGGAATCACGACGCGGAGCACGCAGGACCGCGGGGCTGGTGAGACCGGTGGTGACCACCCTCGACGGAGTGAAATTGAGTCGCGTCGGGAGTCGTGATCAGACCGAGCTCCAGGTGAAATCGGGTCAGGTGGTACATCTCGAGCTGAAAGCGGACCGGGCGGTTCCCGGCGACTTCGTTCTGCGGGGCGAACAGATCGTTCGGGGAATCTTCCTCGACGCGTATGGAAAGCCGGTCGCCGACCTCTATCTGCCAGCCAACCACTCGAGTCCGCTTCCACCGCGGTCCCGGAGCGTAGTGTTCTTCGGGGAAAGCTCCGCGGCACCGGTCGGCCTTCCTAGTGCCACTCGCGGCAGCGCTCCCCCGATCCCGCGCGCCGTGGAGGCCATCGGCCTGGAGTT
Source organism: Gemmatimonas sp. (assembly GCA_009380025.1). Taxonomy (GTDB): domain Bacteria; phylum Gemmatimonadota; class Gemmatimonadetes; order Longimicrobiales; family Longimicrobiaceae; genus WHSP01. The sequence continues at coordinate 14,308 of WHSP01000033.1, forward strand.
GGACTCGATGCTCACCGCCCTGAGCCCGAGGGCGTTCGCCGCCCGCGGCTGCGTCGTCGCGCTCCTGACGCCCTATTCGGAGCCGGTACGGCTGTTCGATTCCCTCACCGGCTTCGATCTCCTCGGGCAGATCCCGATCCTCCGCGTCCATTTTCCCCCGATACCGAAGGACGGGACCCTGGTCCTCCACTTCGAGTGTCTCGGAGGCGAAGCCGGGGCGGCCATCGACCAGATCCGTTGGCGCACCCTGGACGCAGCGCTCGGCTCGCTACGAACGGTCGTCCAGCCGGATCGCGTCGCCTTCACCACGACTGCGGTGGCGGACGAGCCCTGGCTCGTCGAGGTCGACCTCGGCCCAGCGTGGCGACTCTCCGGGATCGCGTGGAGGCCACAGGCCCAGCGGGAGACGCTCGACTGGCTCGGCTCGTCCGCCAGCTGGGACATGACCGACGACCGAAGCTCCGACGCGGAACGGGAGCTCGTTACCTCCATAGATCTCACATTCGAACCATGAGCACACCCGAGGCATCCCAGGTCTTCAACTCCTTCGATCCGAAGATCGATTCCGGGGTTACTCTCTCGATCGCCGTCTCCCAAACGCTCACGAAGGGGGACCAAGAACTCCTCGACACTTCCGCTGGCGAATCGATGGTTCATCTCCGCGTCGAAGGCCCGCAGGTGGGTCTTCTCGCTTCGGACATCGCCGGTGTGTTCCCGTCACCGGGCAGTGACAATTCACCTGACGAGTTCCTTCCCCACATCGCGCTCACCCGGCGCACCCTTCCCTGGGAGCGCCAAGGTCCGACGCCGGCCCTACCCTGGCTGGCCATTCTCCTCCTCAAGGATTCCGAGCTGGGCAGCATGCGAGGGAAGCCGATCACCGCGACAACCGTGGGGGCGGTGAAGGACACGCACGATGCCGCGTACCTCAACTTCAAGAAGAGCGGTCTGACCGACGCAACAGCCATCGACGTCGTTTACGCGCCGACCTCGGTTCTGAACGACGTACTGGCGAGCGACGTCATCAAAGAGGACCTGCGGCTTCTCTGTCACGTCCGGAGGGTCGCGCAGGATAATCCTCTCGCCATGCTGGACGATGATCGCGATCTCGCTGTTGTCGTCGGTGGTCGGTTACCAGATGCGGGAGATGAGGACGAGGATACCGAGTTGCACCACGCGTATCTCGTCTCTCTGGAGAAGCGTTCGGACCTCCTGAGCGATCTCACCGGTGCCACGACGCCTCTCATCGCGCTTCACTACTGGACCTTCACCCCGAGTAAGGGTGGGGACTTCGAAGAGGTCATCAAGGCCATTCGCGTTCGCCCTCTGAATGGTGGCGTGTTGCGATTCGGCAACCTTCCAAGGAATCACGCTGGAACCGGCCCCGAGCTTTCCGGTGGGTTCGCCGCCATGCTCGACGATTCCGGGTACCTCGTTCCGCAGGCGGAGTTGCATCAGAAGCAGCAGCCGGTCGAATACCGCGGGCCCCTGCGTCCTTTCGCGCCGCCCGCCCGCGGCAAAGGTTTCGCAATTCGTCCGGCGCCGGAGGAATTCGTCGACGCCGAACCTGGCGATCCGCCCGACTATTCGCACGCCACCGCATTCGAGCTCGGGAGACTGGCCACCCTCGCCGGCGAAGGTCTCGTCGACGACCTCCACCAAGTGAAGTACGGGCAGCTCGGGCCCCACTGGGTGGTCCCTATCGAATATGACTCGCTGCCCGATGCGTTCCGGCTGCCCGAGTGGGTTGAGAACGAGCAATGGTGGGGAAACCCGTATAGCGTGCCCGGCGCCGGGCCACTCCTCGAGCCCGACCTGCTGAAGCAGGGCGAGGCCGACTTCACGGGGATCGCGGTGCAGAGCGCCCCCTGGAAGCAGATCGTGATGAATCAGATCGAGAAGCTCGCAGGTATCGAACAGCCTTCATCCGGCCCGATCGATATCGGCGTCGTCAACGAGCAGCTTCTGCACGGAATGTTCGCGGAAGTCGTGGCCGTCACGAAGAGCAAGTAGGAGAACGAGCGATGACGATGTACCAGCCCCTCCATGAGACGACCGCCGTTCAGCAGCTCCACACCTGGCTCGGTGATTTCGGCTTCAACGATACCGATCCCGATGGACTCGAGGTCACACCCCCCATCAAGGGAGTCTCTGACTATCATCAGATCCCCGACCGGTTGCGCGAATGGTTGCTTGGCTTGCGACTCCTACGCGGGGTGCCGCTCACTCATCTGGTTCCGGATCCCGCTCTGTTGCCCCCCGAGTCGATCCGCTTCTTTCACGTGGATCCCACCTGGACGGATCGGCTCGTCGACGGTGCCCTTTCGACTGCCGGGGCCGGCACTAGCGACTTCACCTTCGCGATCGACGGCCTCATGCTGATCCGGAACGGCCTCGATTCCGATCTGGAGCAGATCGTCGAAGACCAGGCGGTCGACGTCGCCTGGCAAGCTGGCAAGGATCCGATGACGGGGATGCTGATCCGTTCCGAGCTCGTTCGGCGATGGCCCGATCTGGTCGTGCGAGCCAGGAAGAAGAAGGGCGATTCGATGGGTACGATGGCGATCCTGCGAAAGGAACCGATCTCCCGGGACGTGATGATCGCCCTGTTCGCCGGATCGCCCTCGCAGGTCGAGGTGCGGGAGCCCGATGTCGCGATACGCTTCGGGGTCGAGAGGGTGAAAGTGAACGGTAAGCCGACCGATGATCTCAGGATCAATCTCAGAGGCTTCGAGGGCACGTTCGTGGCGGATCCCGCCGGCAATCCGGTCGACGTTGATGTCGGGTGGCGAAAGAAGAGCCGACGGGTTCTGAATATCTTCAAGCTCGCCTCCGACATCAAGACGAACGGCGATTGGAAACCGGGCAAGATCGATCGCGAGCCCGGCGCTCGCGATATCGCCATTAACCTCGAGCAACTCCCCTACGTGCAGGTCTTCACGACCGACGAGCCCGAGAGCGAGGGCTCGAAGCCCGCCGATTCCTTTGTTTCCATCCAGGGCAAACCCGCCATTGCGCTGCAGAACGGCCGTTACGTCCACATCGATCGAATCGCCGCCCGGAGAGCCTCGCCCGCCTCGGCGGAGAGAGGAGAGTAATGTCTGTTTCGATCCTGGTCCCCATGCACGTCGAGGCGAAGGTCGTCTCGGAGCCCACTCCCGTCCCGGCGCTCACGGGAGCCCCCTTCAACGAAGAGGGCCTTCTCGAGCCCGGCGTCCATCTGCACTGGGCACTTCCCGACGCGTTGACGCGCGCCCGGCTCAGCGACCGAGCGCACGGCCGACGCACCCTCTTTCCCAGCGTTCCCGACCTATGGCTGGTCGTTCGGTTCAATCCGGTACCGAGCGGTGGTGTCGCGATCGGCGCGGTCGAGGAGCCGACAATCAGCCGAGGGCGGGGAACGGGCACCGGCGGGACCGGGAGTTCGACGCTTCGGGGGGTCAGCGCGGGTTCCAGCCGGCCGAAACGCGATTGGCGAGCGTGGGTCGTCGATGCGCGCAAACAGACCGCCGTACCCCTCGCGGATTGGTCGATGGCCACCGCCGAGGCACCGGAGAGCATCCACACCTTCGCGGGCGAGCTGCCCTCCGGCGCCGGGATCGGTGCTCCGGGCTGGGGCATCTGGAACACCGCCGAACAGGGAACGTTCAGTCCTCTCGTTGCCGCGTACTACCCGACTGCGCGAGGACGATTCGGGTTTCATGACGATCTGGCCGACCTTGGCTCGTCCGCGGGGCCGGTCAGCTACGCGGTCGTCGGCTGGTACACATCGCCGATGCATGACCCCCTGAACATGTCGCCGGATCGCAAAGCGCAGCTCAAGGCGTGGAGATTCGGCTGGAAGTCACGGACCTTCAAGCAAGTGCCGACGGTGGTCGCCTCGGAGGCAGCGTCCGACCTTGAGCGCTTCGTGCCCCGTACGACCCGGTCCGGAAACGTACCCGCTTCGCGGGTCGCCGAGTCGCAGGTGCTCCGGATCGCGACTAAAGCCGAGGAGGAGCGTCAGCTGGGACACCTCGAGGCGATGAAACGCAGTGTCGGCGATCTCACGTTCTCGCTCGCAGGTGAGGGACCGGGCGCGGCGATCGACAGCGCGGCGTTGATCGATTCGGCCGTTCCACGTGAGATGGTCTGTCATGGCGCCGTCCTGGACGTCGCGCTCGGGGCGACAGCCACCTCTCAGATCGATTTTGGGCCCAACGACGTCACCCTCTACCCGACCATAAAGACAGCGATGGCCGCCGTGGCCAGCCTCGATGACGCGAAGAAGGTGGAGATGGTCGAGGCGCTGCTGCAGAACCTGGACGGTCAGATCGCGAAGACCCAGGGCGGGGTTCTCGATCTTCCCGCCGCTCTTCATTCCCTCACCTTCCAGGGCACGCCTGGACGCAGCCAACACTTCGCACAGCTCGATATCGTCCCCCGGACGAAGGAGCTCATGGAGGCGCCGGAGGTCACGATTTCAACTGCGTCGGGAGTTCCCGCGACAACAGCCGGCCGTCACACGTCAGGGTACTGGCCGCAGATCGCTACCCGCTCGGCTGCCGCGCTCTCGACGGGCATCATGAAGGAATCGATCAAGGACGGGTTGCTGCGGTCGCCTCGTACTGAGAAACCATTCAAACCGACCGATCGGGAAGTAGCCGACTGGATGAAGGAGGTAGCGAACGCGCTCAAAGTCGCGGTCGCGGAAGCCGCCGCGAAGGGAACGCCGATCGATCCGAACCTGATTCGCGTGCGCGACAGTCGGAAAGACGCGCAGCCTGTCCTGCTCGGCCAGACGACCGACGGCCGTGGTTCCGACGGCGCCGCGTATTGGATCGACGTGGCTGACCCGGACGCGATGCGCCGTCTCCTCGTCGCGGTCGACGGCGCGAGTATCGGTCTGCCGGACAGCGAGAAGCTCTACGAGGTGCCGGGCCCGCGCTGGTACCGTTCATGGTCGCCGCAGGTCGTGATCAGAGACCAGGGCCGTTCATACCGATTCGGTGAGGATGGTCGCTTCGAGCGAGGGGGAGAACTGCGCTGCCGGCTCGGGGGACAAGCGCTCGCGAGCATCGATATCGGTGCGAACAAGGTCGTACTGGCCGCCGATATCGTCAGTGACACATCCTCCATCGCAACACATGCGGATATGCCCCCCGAAGCGCAGGCGCTGGTGGACGAGGCAGCGCTGCTCGACGCGGGCAACGCCCGGGAAATGGCCCATCTCGGTCAGCCCGGCACCTCGGGCGCGGCGCTCGAGGAGGTTGAAGAAGATTACCGACAGGCGTGTCAGGCGCTCCTGCTGCTCCGTGACCCGTCGCTCACTCCGGCACACAGGTCGCAGATCCTCGCGATGGTGAAAGGCACCCCTCCCAGTCCCGTCGCCTTCTTGTCCTGGCTGGACCCGTGGGATCCCATCTTCATCGACGTCAACTACGCTCAGCCGTTTTCATCCCTCGAGACCGACTGGACGCTCGAAGGCGAAGGCGACAAACCGCCGAGCGTCGAGTTTCGCCCGCTTTCTTCCGCTGCGACTCAGCCATCCGCCGGCCAGGTCGAGGTCGTGGATCAGCGCGCCTTCCTCTCGACCACCATAGTCCACACCCTCGAGAGTGCACTGGTCACGAAGACAGGACCTGACAAGTGGGGCAACCCGACGAAGCTCGGATCCCCTCCCTCCGGCGTTGACGACCAAACTTTCAAGAAGATGGCCGTGATTTCGGCGCCATTGACGGGCCTGGATGAGACGCTGGTCGACCGCGGCCGTCGCGAACGCACGGGTGCCCTGAGACTCAACACGGTCGATATCGTCGACTCGTTCGGAGCGCGGCGCCGCTGGAGCAAGTTGAACCCCGCAGCGCCGGAACCCGCATGGACCGGTGGTGACGACTCGCTTCCCTGGTGGACTGCTCTCCCGCCGCGCCTGCCCTTCTGGAGCCGCATGCAATTTCGGCTGCGTTCGGCCGAAGACGCCGCGCAGGACGCGACGTTCAAGGACTCACCTCTTTGCGGGTTCCTCCTCCCGGACCTCCTCGAGCATTCGCTGGAGGTCTACGACGCCACCGGGCGGGCCCTAGGGCAGATCCGCAGCGACCCTCCGCAGCGTGGGAGTCAGGAGGCGACGACGCTCGACGTCTGGTTCGAACTTCACCCGTGGACGGCCTCGGAGCTGGGCATTGGCCCAGGTGACAACCCGCTCAACGCCATCTCCAACAATCGACTGCGCGACCTGGTCGCGGGGATAGCCGCTCAGGGCGGGGTGAGCGTGCCAGCCGGCGAGCCGAACCTCGCGTATTCCGAGACGGGACTTACCGCGATGATGCGCATCATCGATACGCTTCGGCCGGCGATCGACCCCAAGTTGAAGGTCAAAGACCGCAAGGTTCGCCTGACGGGTGGCCCCATCGCCGTGCTCGCCGTTGGCGTCTGGCTCGAAGCCACCGGCCAGACCGCTCCGGAAGCGCTCAAGGGGGAACCCCAGCCACTCCCGCAGCCGCCGGCGGTCCCGACGCTCACGGTTCGCATAGGCGATCAGAGCCGACCCGACGATGGCGTCCTGGGCTGCTTTCTTCCCGATCCGCAGCCGGCACAGAGCCGATTCGCGCCCGTCGATTCCGAGGCGGCGGAGGAAGCTGTCCTCAATGAGCTCCCGGTGGGCGGGATTACCAAGATGGCCGCGACACACCCCTTCGTGAACGGTCTGGAATCCACCTTCCCGCTCACCCTCGGCGAGACTCTAGATCTCACGGTGCTGGTCGAAGCCGGCGCCGGGCTTCACGCGGTATGCGGCGTGCTTCCGCGGAAGAAGATCACCGTTCCCAGGGAATTCCTGGCTGGTGTCGAGAGGATTGAACCGACGTTCCGGGTCGGACCATTGCTCTCCATTCCGGCGCTCGGCGCCCTGAACCCGATTCTGCCGACACCCCGGGTAGAGGGGCATGACGTGGAGTGGGTTCGCTATGAACCGGGTGAGGACGGCGAGGAGGGCGAATGGCGAGAGAACCTCGTCCCGCAGCTTCCGCCCGTCGGAGCGGTTCCACCACGTCGAGCGCGGGTCAGCCAGGGCTGGATGAGACTCGTTCGGCGCGAAGATTCGCCCGACTCCGGCTGAATCGACCGCAAAGCAAGAGGATGTCCGGGCAAGAGTGTTGTCAGGTGCCACGGGGCGAGCTATCCTTGCGGAGCTAATTCGTCGTGTACCGCACGCTGCCAGCTCCTTCTCCGGTACGGCGACATCGGCCGTTACCGGACGCGTGGAGCGCTGGTGCGCCTCGTACTCTCTCTATCCGAGCAGACCCGCCTGACGGCGACAGCGCGCACGCTGTTGTCCCCCTTTGACGCCCCCATCGATCAGTGGCGGGCGGACGTGCTCGATCATCTGACCATCCTGCTCGGAGCGGAAGCGGGTGGCTTCATGCTGCCCGTCGGCGAAGCGCCTCCCTACACGTTGCGGCAGCTCCCGGACGAGTTCGGGCAGGAGTACATTGAGACCTACCTGGCGATCGATGAGAGCCTGCCGATGATTCAGTCGGTACCGGACGGCGTGTGGAGCACGCGCCTGCTGCTCCAGGGCGCGGATCCACCTACGTCACTCGAGAGATCGCTCGTCTACCAGGAATTCTACGGCAAATACAGGGTGTGGGACGCCATCGGCTTCGCCGTTATGCCAACCGCGGGCACCCCCTCGCCGACCGCGGAGCCGTCGCCCGGTGCCCTGCTGACCTGCTTTCACGAGCGTTTCGGGACGGATGGCTTCGGCGAGCGGGGGCTGGCCATGCTCAGGCTTCTGGCGCCGGCGCTCGAGGCGGGAATCGGCGGGCGGCTGCGGCACCGCTGGAGTCGCGGCGTCCTGGAGGTCGGCTTCGACGCCTCGCGGGACGGCCTTCTCATGTGCAACCGGGAGGGTCGCCGCCTGTTCGCCAATGCCGCCCTGCTGGAAATATTGCGGATGGATCCGAAAGCTACGCGGATCACCGCTGCGATCGAGCGCGTCAAGGCCGTGTGTACAACCCTGGTCCGCCGAGCCAGAGATGCGCCGCCTCCCGACCTTGCCGCCGCCGCCGAGATCAGGACCGCGCGCGCACGCTACCGAATCCAAGGAAATATTGCGGGCGGAGAGGCTTCTGAGCCGGGATCCACGATCCTCGTGAGTGTCCAGCGCCTCACCCCTCAGCTGCCGACACCCGAACAGCTTCAGGAGCGGTGGGGATTCACCGGACAGGAGAGCCGGGTCGCTCTCTTGCTCGCACAGGGCATGACCAACGGAAAGATCGCCGAAGCGCTAGGGCTCAAGTCCTCGACCATTCGTCACTACACAGAGAGCGTCTTCTCAAAATTGCGCGTTCATTCGCGAGCCGAAGCGGCGTACAAGGTCCTCTGCCACTGACAGGGATCCAGAGGAGCGGATTCTTCGACCAGCGCCCTCAGAGGACCCTCGCGGATGTCCGATCGGCACACCTTCCTTTCACCATCGCCGGCATTCTCCGCCCTCCGTACTCTTCCCCCTGAACCCGAATTCCGGCCGAAAGGACGTTTGGATTTCCTATCCCTTATCCCTTATCCCCTTATCGCTTATCCCTCAAGGGCTCGGACCAACCGAGGCGTGCAGCCTAGACCAGCGCACGAAACGCCGCTTGCGTGCCGTCCGCTCCAACCGATAGGGCTGGCGGAACATCACATCGGAGTTCCGAACACTGGAGATTAGGAGAGCAAAAATGGCGCACCACTACACGAGCATTGCGCGTTGCTTTGTTGCCGATCATATGATGCCATGCTGCTGCAGGAGTTCGTTTACCGCTTGGTGGCTCTCGCCAAACGCATCCCAGACAGACGCGCACCAAGCATCGATCGCCCGGTCCCGCTCGGGACCAGGCGGAGCCCCCAGCACATGGGTTGCGGTGATCGATCCTCGCTCGTGCGGTAGGGGAAACGACGGCCACTTCCGCCTGTGTCGAGCCAAGGCCATATGCGCTCTTTGCACTTGTCGTCCCGAAAACCCCTTCTCAAGGTGCAAGTACAGTCCGACAAGAGCAAAGCTTAGCGCTATCGGTCTTGTTCGCGCATCCGCCTGCTGCGCAGCCCAGGCATCGACCACATGCTGATGAATAAACGCACGACCGCCATGACCGAGCGTGTTGCACTGGAGCCCCTCATAGGCCCCCCCCCGGAAGTTCCTTTGATCGACCTTCGGCGAGAGGCCCTCGGCAGCAGCTGGAGGAAATCCTTGGCGGGTGTCCATACCTCCACCATGCTACTCCCCGTCGTGCACAGTGGGTTCAAGGGGTCGCTGCCGCTGTCCCGGAGATCCGTCGTCGGGAGTGCTTGTTCCTTCGAAACGACGGCGCGTGGCCGACCGAACGATCTCGCGGATGGCTGCTTCCCCGGTGCCGTTCCGCCACCGTTCTTCAAACCCCGGCGAGTTGGCGAGCTGTGCGATAGCCGAAAGGGCTCGCAGGTGAGCCGTCCGCTGGTCCGGCGTGCTGGCAAGCACGAAAACCGCAACGACGGGTTCCATATGGGTGGGAAATTGAATGCCGTCTCGAGCTCGCCCGACAAAAATTTGAAATCGCCCTTCCCCTTCCAGCGGCAGGTGAGGGATCGCCAGCCCCGGGACCACCACTGTGCTACCCGCCTGTTCCCGGCGCCAGAGTCGGTCGAAGATTTGGTTTGCCGGTAGGTCGAGGTGCTCGGCCAGCCCTTCCGCGAGCAGCGCAAAGAACTCCTCCAGGCGCATCGCACCGGAAACGTCGAGGACCGGGGCTTCCGCGACCAGCGCGTCGAACTGATCCCCGGCACCTGCCGGCACGGCGATCTGCTCCAGAGCGACGATCTCATCCCCCTGTCGCAACGGTTCGTCACTCTCGAACGGAATCGCTTCACCGTCGCGCCTAATGATCAGCGGCAAGATGGAACCATCTCGCTGGCGATCCTGCATCCAACGAGATGCAGCGCCGAGTTCCGCCGTCACCGGAATCACGGTTTCCGTTGTCGTGCCCTGTGTGATTCGGCGATCCCAAAGCGACAGGTCGATATTGGACCCGAAGAGGCGGCCGGCCTTCAGGTGCTCGCGTGCGGAGCGATCGCCGCTCCCCCTCGAATCATCGCGGATCATCAGGATTTCGGGGATGAGAAAGACGCTCCTGGCGAGCTGAGCCACCAGCGCGTTGACTTCCACGTTCGGGGTCATCGCGATGAGTGTCTGCGCGTCGGAAGCTCCCGCTTCGCCGAGGATCTGCTCCTCGAAAGCGTTCCCGCACGTTGCGAGCAGGCCTTCCATTCTCGCCGTGTGGCACCGGGCGGGGTTCGAGTCGACCAGATGGACCGGACGGGTAGGGGCGATCAGCCGGGAGAGAGCCCGAGCCGTGGGGCCACCCCCGACCACTACCATTCCCCGCCGCTGCTCCGACGAGCGAATCAGTTCTCCACGCCTCTTCAGCCACTCGGTTCCCCACTTCAGCAGGAACGGAACGGTGGCCGTCGTGAAAATGGCCATGAAGACGAGGATCGAAAATACGTCACGGGAGATGAGCCCGGCTTCCAGAGCAATACCGGCGACGATGATCTCCACGGCTCCGCGCCCGTTCATTCCGGCGCCGATCGTGAGGCCTTCCCTCCAGCCGTTGCCACTGAATACGTAGAACGCGGCCGTTCCGAAGATCTTCGCGACGGTGGCGACTCCGACGAGCGCTGCGAGCAGAGGCAGGTCGGTTCGGAACACTCCGAGAGTGACTTCGAAGCCGGCTGTCACGAAGAAGACCGGCGCCAGAAAACCAATCGAGGCTTCGCGTACGGCACCCAGCAGGTCGTGAGACAGTGAGCGTCCGAGAACGTTGTCGCGCAGAAAGAGGCCGGCCAGGAATGCCCCCAGAATCGCATGGAGACCGGCCAGGTGAGCCAGCTCACCGAAGGCGACAGCGAGGAGCAGCACGAAGGTGAAGTGAAAGGTACGGCTGGCGAGCCCCACGCGGGTCAACCATTTCCCCACAATCGGGAAAACTCGAAGTCCGCTAAAAAAGGTAACGGCGAAAAAAACCACCACCTTGGCCGCCACGATCAGGATTCCGACGGCGTCCACGGCCCCCGCCTCCACCACGCCGAGTACGCCGGCGAAAAGGATGAGAGAAAGGGTGTCGCTGATGAGCGCGCCCGCCATCATCACGTGTGCGATGCGCGTGTCGAGCAGGCGTAGATCGACCAGGATGCGCGATTTGGTCGTCAGCGAGGTCACCCCCGCGGCGATCCCCACGAAGGTCGCGCCGAGGGGGGGAAGGCCGAACCAGATCATCGTCACATACGCGAGAACAAAGGGCGTGACGAAGCCCCCCACCGCGGCCAGCATCCCTCCCCAGGAGGCCTTCCCCAGCTCCCGTGGATCGATCTCCATGCCCACGTAGAGCATCATCAGAAGGATCCCGAGCTCCGCCAGAACCGCGAGCGCCGGGCTACCCTGCAGGAGCCCCAGGACCGGCGGTCCGAGGAGAATTCCTACTACCAACTCGCCGAGAACCGAGGGATACCCGACCCGTGCAGCTCCCCAGCCGGCGAGCCAGCCGGCAAGGAGCACGAAAAGGAGGTTGGGGAGGGTCAGTTCCACTGATCTGTCCCCACCTCAGCAAGGCGATAGATGCGCCGTTTGATTCCTCGGCCGGAGCTTTCGCCGGCGACCGGATTGGCACCCTGGAGGGCCGCGATGTCGACTGCGCCGCCTGGCCCGCAGATGAGGATGCCGGCGTGACCTCGGATGAACGCCCGAATGAACATCATCGGACGAGGATCGGCTCCCGCCGAATCCGGCCCGGATCATCCGGCTCGAAGTATTTGCCGAGCGCCACCCGTACGCGATGCTTCTCGAGCTCCGGGTCGCATCGGATTTGCGCCGACTCGACTCCATTGAGGGTCGATTCCCGGATACGGACCTCCGGACCACCCTCGCTCCACGTCGCGGGGAGATACAGGGGAGTGATCCGTGGGCCTGCCGTCTCGACGATCCGGAGGCAGAGCGCCCGATCAGGATTCACCAGGAACTCCACCCGGGATCCTGGCCGAAGCGGCTTCGCAACAGGACCGCTGATGCTACCCGTACGCGAACGGGTTCGAACGTCGACCATCACGGAGTCGTGTAGGTGGCTGCTGACAACGAGAGTCGCGGGAGCAGTCTCCTGTCGTTCCTCCGCATTGTGCACGAGGAACCCGCCGATCCCGAGAACGAACAGCAGCCATATGCCGACTTCGCTGCCCGTCTCTATGATCGGACACTTTCGCCCATTCATGATCGTACCAACCGGGCGGATTTCGATCCGGCCAGCAGGAGCCCACCTTCGACGTGCGATGGGCGCGTTTGCTGCTTATCTGCCACTGCCGGGCGCGCCCGCTCCTGATCCGAGACCCGCGCTCGTGGGGACGCAAAAGAGGCCACCGTTCTCGCATCTCGAGCGATGGAGAAGAGGGGCCTCGTAAGCGAGCCGAGCCGCACCGGGGGCGCGACTCGGCAGGTATGACATGCTGACATCATCGTACCACCCTTCCTGTGCAGCCTACGGGGTTAGCTGACGGGTTGGGAGGAGGAAGTCTCCCTCCGGCAGTGCCGGATTCACCCCAGTCCTTCGTGGGTCCCCCGCCGCACAGCTCATGTCCGTGCGCTCGGCTGTAGCAATGATGTGAAAGGGAGCGAACTCCCCTCAAAAGAATGACCACGACCAGCGACCCTGTCAACTATCAGCTTCATCAGTGTCAAGCACGGATAGAAATGTCCCCCGGTTCCAGCGGATAGAAATGTCCCCTGGTTGAAGGTGGTGAGTTTTCCTTTGGGCTCGCGTCTTCGCCGGAGCTTCATCCGCTTCGGAAGCGTGTCGGCCTCGTTGCGCCCAGCTGAGGGGGCCAGCGAAAAGATGAGGCTCCGGTCAGCGCGGAAGCGACCGATCGACCTACCGCTACGAACCCGACGCCAACGCCGAAGCGACGGCGAATCCCAACGTGGTGACAAGGCCGGCTGCACGTCCTGACTCTTTTGCCGCCTCCGGGATCAATGGGTCGATGAGCATCACGATCAACGCTCCGGCGGCGAAACCGCTGATCGCGCTTCGACGGCTCCGGCGCGAGACCGAGGCCGTACCGTTGCGGCATTGGGACACAGACGGAACCAAGACGTCATCTCGGAATGCCATCCTCTGCGGGTCGACATCATCCACTCGCAGGGAGGCAGCAACATGTGGAACACGCTTCGGCGAACGCACGCCGCCCGCAGCAGACATCTCCTCGTACCCTTTCTCCTCTTCTTTCCTGCCATGGCCAACGCTCAGGCGGCCGGGAGCATCGCTGGGCGAGTCACAGGTCCGGACGGTGATCCGCTGAGCATGGCCAGCGTCGAAGTGCTCGAGTCCGACAGGCAAACGGTCACGGACCGTGCTGGCGGGTTCCGGATCAGCGGGATCCCCGAGGGTGCCCATCGGCTGGTCGTCAGCTACATGGGTTTCCAGCCTGACACTGCATCGATCAGCGTGTCGAGCGGAGCCGCCGCTACGGTGGACGTGGTGCTGAATATCGCACCCATCGCGCTGGAAGGGATCAGTGTGGAGGGTGAGCGGGGTGGCCAACTGAGGGCCATCAATCGGGAACGCCAGTCCACGACGGTGACCGACGTGGTGTCCGGTGATGACATTGGACGCCTGCCGGACCAGAACGTGGCGGAAGCGGTGCAGCGGGTATCGGGAATGGCGATCCGCACGAGCCGAGGGGAGGGGCGATTCGTTTCGATTCGAGGCAGACGAGGGGAATCGTCGTGTCTGGCAGCGCTTCGCGTCGCGACTTCACGGCCTCGGTCCTGGATCCGGACAGCTACGAGGAGGTCGACGGCAACATCCTCCCGAATGAGCTGGAACTTCAGGTGGAAGACAACGAGCGGGAGCGGTATGGCGTCAGCACCAACCTCGACTGGCGCCCGAACCCTGAAACCGGCCTCTATTTACGAGGTCTTTACACCCGAACACAGGAGATCGCAGCGAACTCGGAGTTCGAGATCACCTTCGAGGGTGATCTGGAGATGCAGTCGGCCATGGTCGGGCGGTACAGCGCCGGTTCGGTCGAGCTCGACCTCAGCGAGGGGGATGAGCGGGAGTCGCTCTATGCATTTACGCTGGGTGGTGAGCGAACCCTGGGGGCGGGCGTAACGTGGGACGCGGCGGCGACCTTCACCCGCGGGATGCTCGACGATGAAGGACCCGACGTCACGTTCGAAACGCCGGCCGAAGAGGAGGACCGGGCGTCGACCGTGTTCGACGTCGAGCCGTACTTCTTCACGGTCGAGCCGGAGGACCCGGCCTACATCGGTGATCCATCCAACTATCCGCTCCGATCCGCCAGCTGGAGCCTCCAGTCCAATCGTGAAGATACCTGGGTCGCCTCGACCAACCTGCGCCTGAACACGAGATTGGCGGATTTCCCCGCATACTTGAAATTTGGCGGCAAACTCCAGCGGCGTGACAAGGTCATCGATGATCAGTCCTTCCGCTACGTTCCGAAGGGAATCACTCTCGCCCCGTACGCCCTGCCTGCGGCGGGAACGGTACAGGGCGGGAGCGAGGCTTTCCTGCACGGCGATGTCACGGCGTTCAGCAGCTTCTTCGCCGAGAACCGCTCCGATCCGGCGCTTTTCGAGCTGGACGAGGCTGAGACGGCGTTCCAGGCGGTCGACAACGACTCCGACAACCTGGAGACGATCTCGGCGGGATACGTCATGGGGAACGTCGATATCGGGCGGCTGTCATTGCTCGCGGGCGTACGTGTCGAGCAGACCGCCACGGAGTCGCGTCGCTATGAGGTGTTCGAGGACGAGGAGACAGGTGGTATCGACGTGTCCGACCGGATGTTCGACAACGCCTACACGACGATCCTTCCCTCGGCGGTCCTGAAGTTCGAGCCCGCCAACGACATGATTCTGCGGGCGGCGTGGACCAACACGATCGGCCGTCCGGATTACGAAGAGCTGGCGGGCTTCCGCCGCGTCCGCTACCGGCCCACCGCGGTCGTGGACGTCTTCGAGGGAACGGTTACGGAGGGGAACCCAGAGCTCAAACCGTACGAGGCGTCGAATCTCGATGCGTCTATCGAGTACTACTTCCAGGCGGGCGGGATGCTCTCAGCCGGCGGGTTTTACAAGCGAATCGACAATCCGATCTACGACTTCCGACTGGACCAGCGGGACGTGACTTTCGAGGGTCGTCAATTCGCTGAGCTGGTGATCACGCAGGACCGCAATTCGGACGCGGGGACGCTTACCGGCATGGAGGTCTCCTGGGTTCAGCCCCTGATCTTCCTCCCGTACCCCTTCGACGGGCTCGGCATTACCGCAAACGCCGCACTCATCGATTCGAGCGTTCAGGTGCCGGGCCGTGACGAGAAGCTGCCGTTCTTCGGTCAGTCCGGGCGCATCTATAACCTGGTGCCGTACTACCAGCGTGGTCCGGTCGAGCTCCGCTTCGCCTGGACATACCGCGGTGAATACCTGGATCAGGTCGGTGAGGAAGCCTTCCTTGACCGCTATGGAGATGCGCGCCCGACGATCGATCTATCGGCCCGCTACCAGCTTCCGATGGATGGAATCGAAGTGTTCGCTCAGGTGCGTAACCTGACGAACGAGCCGGAAGTCGGTTACCAGGGCGTTCGGAGCCGATACGACGTGCACACACTCACCGGGCGTACGCTCACCCTCGGACTCTCGCTGAATTACTGACTAGGCGGCCCGCGGACCCGATCCCTTTCGCGTGAAAGAGATCAGGTCCGTTTCGCGGCCGCTCTCCCGTTATGGAGGTCGCACAATGAGATTTCTGATTGACCGCTCAAACCGAAGGATGGCGTTCTCCGTGCTCACCGTCCTCGCCGGCGTCAGCGGCCTGGCCGCGGTGGGAATGCCCGGTGCCTCCAGCGCACCGGCCGCTCCGGAGTGGGAGGTTCTTTCGCCATACCCAGACCGCATCGTTCTCACCTGGTCGCAAGATCCCACGACGACGCAGAGCGTAACCTGGCGTACCGACCCTACCGTGACCAACCCGGTGGCGCAGTACGCCCTCGCTTCGCCCGGTCCCCGTTTCGAGATCGACGCGGTGACGATGCCGGCCCGGTCCGAGGTCGTGGATTTCCGTTCCGTCCCCGATGCTGGGGTGGTGGCCAAGTACCACTCGGTCACGTTTCACGACCTCTCTCCAGACACACTCTACGCCTATCGCGTAGGAGACGGCGAGCGCTGGAGCGAATGGTTCCACTTTCGCACCGCCAGTCGGGAGCCTGAGCCGTTCTCGTTCATCTACTTCGGTGATGCGCAGAACGACATTCTCTCCCTCTGGTCGCGGGCGATCCGCAGTGGCTATACGGCGGCACCGGATGCCCGCTTCATGGTCCACGCGGGCGATCTCGTGAACAGCGCTCACGCCGATGGTGAATGGGCGGAATGGTTCCGCGCTGGGGGGTTCATCCACGCGATGGTCCCGAGCGTACCCACACCGGGCAACCATGAATATCGCCCGATCACGCCGGAGGACGAGGAAGACGAGGTTCGCCGGCTGTCCGTGTTCTGGACGCCGCAGTTCACGCTCCCGGAGAACGGAGCGAAAGGGCTCGAGGAGTCGAGCTACTACATGGATTACCAGGGAATGCGAATGGTAGTGATGAACTCGAATGAGCGTCTCGAGGAGCAGGCGGTGTGGCTGGAGGGAGTGCTCGCGCAGGACCCGCAGAAATGGACGGTCGTCGCGTTTCACCACCCGGTGTTCTCCTCGGGTGAGGGTCGGGACAACCCGCGGCTTCGCTCACTCTGGAAGCCCGTCCTGGACCGGCACGGCGTCGATCTCGTGCTGCAGGGACACGATCACACGTATGCCCGTGGGCGGTCCCCGGCGCCGGAGCGGAACGCATTCACTGGAGCGAACGCCCGCGACGCCGAAATCGGCACCATGTACGTCGTCTCCGTGAGCGGCGCGAAGATGTACCAGTTCAAGCCCGAGCGTTGGGACGACTACGAGGCCAAGCTCGATCGCCAGGCGGAGAACACGCAGCTGTTCCAGGTGATCAGGGTAGCCGGTGACACACTCCAGTACCGAGCCCATACCGTAGTGGGGGAGACCTACGATTCGTTCGACCTCATCAAGTCCGACGCGGGGCCGAATCGCCTCGTCGACCGAACGCCAGCTTCCGCAGCCACCCGCTCTCTTACCGACTCCCCGGCCTACGACAGACGATGAATCGAAGAGACTCAAAGGTTTCGGCACTGGCCCGGCGGATCGGCGCCCGCTTATCGCTCGCGGCGGCTCTCGTCTGCACGGCGACGTTTGCGACGTTGTCGATCGCGCGGACCACCGATCCCGACTCGCCGGGAAACGAGGGGAATGAGCGAGCCGCACGGAGCTGGCTCGCTGGGGACCATCATGTCCACAGCCGCTACAGCGTCGACTGGGACGAGTCGACTGACCCGCCGACGCCAATCGTGGCGGGGGACGCGATCTATCCCATCCCAACGAATGCGGAAATGGCGCGCCGGTTCGGACTCACGTGGATGGTTTCCACGGACCATGGGGGGCCGAATCACTCGAAGGTGAACCTCGAGATGGCGTATCCAGAGCTACTCCACTCTCGGCGGAGCGAAGCAGGGTTGATCCAGTTCTATGGTATGGAGCTCGACACACCGGGGGCCGGTCACAGCAGCCTGATCATACCCCACTCGGATCATGAGCACGATGCGCTCTACGATATCGAGAGCCGCTTTGCCAAGCGGGATGCTCACCCCCGCGATGCTGCGCGGGATACGGAGGAACGCATGCTGGAGGCGCTCGCATACATGGAGGAGATGGAGTTCGCACCGCTGGTCATCGCGAACCACCCTTCCCGCTCCACCACCGATTTGGGGGTCTACGGCGACAACACGCCGGGCGAGCTCCGGAACTGGAACGACACCGCGCCCCAGGTGGCCGTCGGGATGGAGGGCGCACCGGGACACCAGGCCAATGCCCTTAATCCCGACGGTTCGATCGATCCGGACGGAGTGCGAGGTGGCTACGGGAACCATCCGACGCTCGGGGGCTTCGATCAGATGACGGCTCGCGTGGGTGGCTTCTGGGATTCGATGCTGGGGGAAGGCCGCCGTTGGTGGATTACCTCCACCTCCGATTCGCACGTCCACTGGCGCGAAGGCGGCAACGACTTCTGGCCGGGGGAGTACTCGAAAACCTATGTGTACGCGGAGACGACCTACGACGACGTTCTGGACGGGATCCGCTCGGGGCGGGTCTTCGTCACAACGGGCGACCTCATATCCG
>WHSP01000340.1:0-678 GCA_009380025.1 Gemmatimonas sp.
AAGGAGCTGTTCGGCGCCCAGGATCCCTTGGGGAGCGCCGTCCGACTGCGCACGTTGTCCTGCGAGGTGGTTGGTCTACTCGGGTCGAAGGGCAAGAACAGCATGGGGATGGATCAGGACGACATCGTGCTGGTGCCACTCCGTACCTTTCAGCGGCGGATTGCCGGCACCGATGACATCCGACAGGTTCTCGTGTCGGTTCAGGCAGCCGCTTCGGTGCCAAAGGCGCAGCGCGACATCGAGTGGCTCATGCGCGAGCGACGGCATATTGGACCAACGGAGGATGACGACTTCACCGTCATGGATCTGCAGGACATCGCCAACATGCTGACGTCCACCACGCAGGTCTTGACGGCGCTCCTCGCGGCGGTGGCCGCGGTCAGCCTGCTCGTGGGTGGCATCGGCATCATGAACATCATGCTGGTCTCGGTGACGGAACGCACCCGGGAGATCGGCACGCGTCTGGCGATTGGGGCACTGGAGCGCGAGGTGCTGACACAGTTTCTCGTCGAGGCCGTCGTGCTCTCGTCTTTCGGCGGGCTCGTGGGCGTGGTCATCGCCCTTGTGGCGTCGTTCTTCGCGGCACAGGCGCTCCTCGTTCCCTTCGTCCTTGACCCCCAGATCATCCTTGTGGCGTTCCTGTTCTCCTCCGGTGTCGGCGTGATCTTCGGCTATTTC
>WHSP01000340.1:688-918 GCA_009380025.1 Gemmatimonas sp.
CTCCGGCACGAATAAGGTCGATTAGGAACGATTCAGGTCGTTCTCTCTCGTATCGTCTTTCGGGTTGGAGGTTGCTTCCACGATGGCGACACTCCGGATGCTCGGGTTGCGACGCCGGATCTCCTCGCCCAGCGTCCGGAACTCAGCGACGACGGGTCGCCGACAGCGCTCGGCGGGCAAAATCAACTTGATGAGCACGTAATGGTGATGCTCGTCGACGGACATCAGCT
>WHSP01000341.1 GCA_009380025.1 Gemmatimonas sp.
CGCCATCGAACGAATTACCGAGGAGCTCTGGCCGGGCGTACCCGTTCTGCCGACGATGTCCACCGGTGCGACGGACGGGCTCTACTTCCGTAACGCCGGCATCCCAGTGTATGGCGTCAGCGGGACATTCTACGAAGAGGCGAACGCACATGGGATGAACGAACGGATCCCTGTCGATGGATTCTACGACGCACTCGAATTCCTCTACCGGACCGTGAAGGGTCTGACGTCGGACGACGAGTAGTAGACCGCGACTGAAGTGTCGTTAAAGTACCGAGAGCCGTTGTCGAGCACGGGGCACCGCCCGCCGGTTGTGCCAAGCCGTCATCCCCCGCGCAGGCGGGAATCCAGAGCATCGCAGCCGACTGAGCCACTGGATCCCCGCCTTTTGCGCGCCTTTGCGGGGATGACGACTCTTGGGTACTCGGAATACATCGCCGTACCTGTGACAAGAGGTACGTAGCTGGTTGGCATCCCGAAAAGCCGGATACCATCGGCATGGTTTCCAAGCCGGAAACGGGACAAGCTTCGCGGGAATGACACCGCTCAGTCGACGCAGAGAATGCGTGACTGTATTTGTGGCCAGGACTACTTCGAACCAGATCGTGAGCTTCACAACCAAGGGACGCACCATGAGGATGCGATTGTTGTTCAGCCTGTGCCTGCTCGTGATGATCCCGGTAGCGGCGTCGTCACAGACGACACGCGTCGAGGGGATCCGCGAGAACTCGCCGCGCCTGCATGCGCTGGTGGGAGCGCGGGTCGTCGTGGCATCCGGCAACGAAATCGAGAACGCCACAGTCGTCGTCCGCGACGGCGTGATCGAAGCGGTTGGAACGGGGACGGAGCCGCCACCCGGCGCCCGCGTCTGGGATCTGACGGGCCACACTCTATAC
>WHSP01000342.1:0-354 GCA_009380025.1 Gemmatimonas sp.
GGCGCCGTTCGGCCCGAGCAGCGCGAAGATCGTTCCGGTCGCGACGTTCAGGTCGATGCCGTCGAGCACGAGCTTGTCGCCGAAGGACTTCCGTAGTCCGGTTGCCGCGATCGCCGGTGGGGACGGTCGGGTAGGCATGTTGGGGTTCCTTTCCGATTGGGTGAGCCGGCAGCCGGGTCAGGCGCGGCGGACGGTGATGTCGCCATAGGAGGTGTGTGCGTGCACTTCGACGGTCTCGCCGGACTGGCCGACGGAGATGACGAGCGTGTCGGGGCCGAGGATCGGTTCCCGGTAACGCAGCTCGGCGGAGTTCTCCACCTCGGTGGGGACCCTGCAAAGCTGCTCTATGAAGAG
>WHSP01000342.1:364-885 GCA_009380025.1 Gemmatimonas sp.
GTGCCCATGCCGACGAGAACGACGCGCTTGCAGTTCCTGAGGACGTCCTCCATGGCGTCGAGCTCTTCGAGGTGAATACCGGAAGGCTCGAACTCCAAGCGACCGCGCAAGCAGTTGGTGACGGCCTCCGGCTGCTCCATGATCTCCTTGAGCATGAAGTGGCGGTAGCCGCCCTTGTTGGAGGCAACTGCGTCCATGGAGATGGTCTGGAACTCCTTGGGGAGGGAATGGCCATCGAGCTCCATGAAGCGGGCGCCCTGGGCATTAATACGGCCATCTCTCGGTTATTGAGGAAGACGACCTGCCGGGTGTGGGGAAGCAGTGCCTGGAGGTCGCTGGCCACGTACATCTCGTCGGTCCCATGGCCGACCACGATGCCGCCGGCGTTGCCGAGCCGGGCCGCGACGATGCAGTCCGGTTCCTCCGCGCGCATGGCGATAACAGCGCTGGCGCCTTCGACCTGACGGACGGCGTTGCGGAACGCCTCCTCGAGGGGGACGCCCTCCTTCAGCTCATCCTCC
>WHSP01000343.1 GCA_009380025.1 Gemmatimonas sp.
ACATGCTGTGGAACAACGGCTACGACCTCCTGCGCGTCAACCCGGATGCCGCCCCGCGGACGGGTGGCTTTCAGGAGCACCTTCCGACGGACGTCGCGCGAATCGAGGCGCTCCGCGACTACAGCCGTTTCACCGGGAGCGCGACGCTGAATCACACGATCGGGGAGTGGTTCACACAGCGGGGCGTCTTCGGGCTGGACAAGGGGTGGGAGGTCAACCAGCTGATCTACCCGATCGATACAGGGCAGCCGGTCTATCCCCAGACCGAGGAGGGCGAGCATAACTATTCGAGGCCCGTTACGACGAACTTCAGCTTGGACTACGCGGCAAGCGTCATATACGCGCCAAGGCCGGGGCTGAACACGACGACGTCCTTCGGTGCTCAATACTATACCGAGACGTACGAGTCGGTCGACATGCAAGGCTTCGGCTACGCGTCGCCGCGGTCGCGCTCGATCGACCAGACCGTCATCGAGAGGCTCTCCCTCGGCCATGACCACATCGAGAACAAGTCGCTCGGCTTCTACGTCCAGGAGGAGGTGAGCTTGAACGACAGGCTCTTTCTCACGGGTGCGGTCCGGTTCGACGACAACTCCGCGTTCGGTTCGGATTTCGAAGCGCAGATCTACCCGAAAGTGTCGGCCGCGTGGGTGATCTCCGAGGAGAATTTCTGGAACTTCAATCTCTTGAACCAGTTCCGCCTGCGTGGTGCGCTCGGACAAGCGGGCCGCCAGCCGGACCTGTTCGCGGGTGAATACATCTACAGTGTAGTCCCGGGACCGGGCGGCACGACGGCGCTCTACCCGCAGAGCCCCGGTAACACCGAGGTCGGACCGGAGACGAGCACCGAGCTGGAAGTCGGCTTCGA
>WHSP01000344.1 GCA_009380025.1 Gemmatimonas sp.
GACGTCGTGTGGACCGGCGAGGGCAAAGACACCGCCGCGTTGGACGCCTTCTTCGCCGAACTCGGACCCCGACGGGCCGCACAACTGCGGGCCGTCTCGATGGACATGGGCAAGGCCTACCCCAAGTCGGTGGCCAAGCACGACCACGCTCCCCAGGCCGAGATCTGCTGGGACCCCTTCCACGTGGTCGCCATGGGCGCCAAGGCGCTGGATGTCGTCCGGCGCGGCCACTGGAACCGGCTGCGCGCCGCCGCCGACAAGACCGTCGCCCGCCGCTTCAAGGGCGCCCGCTGGGCGCTGCTGCGCAACCCCGAGGACCTCACCGACCGCCAAGCCGACAGCCTCGCCGCGATCCGCCGCAGCGGCGGTGCGACCTGGCGCGCCTACAAGGGCAAAGAAGCCCTGCGGGCGGTCTTCGCCGGCGACCTGCCCGAGCCCGACGTCATCGCCCTGCTCGACCGCTGGTGCGGGTGGGCGCAACGCAGCCGACTCGAGCCATTCGTCACGCTGGGCCGCACCATCCGCAAACACCGCGACGGCATCCTCGCCGCCATCCGCCTCGGTCTCAGCAACGGCCGCGTGGAGGGACGAAACGCGACCATTCGACTGCTCACCCGACGCGCCTACGGGTTTCACTCCGCGGTCGATCATGATGTGGTCAGTGATGCCGAACGAGCCACCCACCACCCGCACCGCAGACAAGTTGAGGGGAAGATCGGAGGGGCCGAAACGTGATTGAAGACCTGTTGATGCCTGGTAACGGGGAACCTCCCGGATGGGTGGTCGAGTGTCCAACCGGGCGTCCCGGGCGAGGGTGGGCTGGGTCATGGTGTTCCCTCCTGGCGGGTTACAGGG
>WHSP01000345.1:0-482 GCA_009380025.1 Gemmatimonas sp.
CGCGTCGTCACCCCCAGTGGGGCGGAACTGGTCATCGAGGAACGCGGCGAGCGGTGACGACGTACATCGACTCGAGCACCTTGGTACCGGTGTACGTGGCCGAGCGTGTGCTGATCGAGGAGCTGCGCCGCTTTGCTCGCGGCGAAGCGTACGACGAGCAGCCGATGCCGAGATTGGGCTCGGAAGCCGTCGCACGAGCAAGCTTAGGCGGCGTGTGCGACAAACTTTGTTTGCGGGGAACCCTGGATCAGCTTTGATACGGATCGATCACCGCCCGCGAGGTGCGAGAGCCTCGGCGCGCGCGACTTCGACGAGGTTGTCATCGGCCTTTACGTCAATCAACAGGCTGCGCGGGTCGATTCCCGCCCGCGCCGGCTGGCGCGGCACCGTCACGGTGATGCGGTGCTCACCCGAGTGCACGCGGTGTCGGTGCAGATAAAGCGTGTCGCCGAGCGCTCCACCGTCAGCGCCCGTGAACACAC
>WHSP01000345.1:492-855 GCA_009380025.1 Gemmatimonas sp.
CGTCACCTGCCAGTCGCCCGTTTCGGTTTGCTCCGCGGTTACTCTTTGCGTCGCGAGCTCCCAGAAGGTGTTCGCCTCAAAGAGATCGACAAGCAGATACCGGAGCGAGTCCGGCGTGACCGCCTGAAGCTCCCGGTAGAGATCGAGGGACGTCGGTAGGGGAGGTATCCCCGAGCCGTGCCGCTCGAGCAGGCGCCGCAGCGCGCCGTCGACCCGCTCGGCACCGACGTATTCCCGCAGCGCATACATCGCGAAGGGGCCCTTGCGGTACGCGAGGAACGGATCGGTGGCGCGGAGCAGTGGGACGTTGGCGCGCGCGCGGGGCGTGAGGTAGATCTCCCGCATCATGCCCAGGAGTCGCCG
>WHSP01000346.1 GCA_009380025.1 Gemmatimonas sp.
CTATCACCGAACGGTTCCCCCGCGTGCGCGGGGATGTACCCGTGTCCTGGCAGCTTGTCGAGGATGACACGGTGGTTCCCCCGCGTGCGCGGGGATGTACCCGAGCACGGCTATCTCGCCGGGCCGATTGCGAAGGTTCCCCCGCGTGCGCGGGGATGTACCCGCCTGACACCGCTCCTCGGCCTGCGCTCGGGCGGTTCCCCCGCGTGCGCGGGGATGTACCCGAAGCAGTTCAGCGAATACATGGAGTGGTTGGGGTTCCCCCGCGTGCGCGGGGATGTACCCCTGGCAGCGGTGCCGACAGTCGGTTAGTTGTGGTTCCCCCGCGTGCGCGGGGATGTACCCCTCTCTCACCAACGCCGCGGACCGGTCAGCCGGGTTCCCCCGCGTGCGCGGGGATGTACCCGCGAGCAGTATGCATTTATCGCTGACGACAATGGTTCCCCCGCGTGCGCGGGGATGTACCCGCCACTGCTACTAGTTGTGTCCTCACTTCCGCGGTTCCCCCGCGTGCGCGGGGATGTACCCACCTGGATGCTGTCACCGCCAGTCATGCCGTAGGTTCCCCCGCGTGCGCGGGGATGTACCCTGCTAGGGTTCCTGTGTAAGAGCCCGAATTGGGGTTCCCCCGCGTGCGCGGGGATGTACCCGTCATGTTAGTCAGGTTGGTCGGGTCAATCTCGGTTCCCCCGCGTGCGCGGGGATGTACTGAATCTAAGATTCACTCCGCAGCACACGCGGATGGTTCCCCCGCGTGCGCGGGGATGTACCCTCCTCGACGGCGAGAACGGCGTCGGCAGCTAGCGTCGCTGTGTCGAGCTCGGAGCGGTCGAGGCGCATCTGCTC
>WHSP01000347.1 GCA_009380025.1 Gemmatimonas sp.
CCCCGCACAGCCATGTCATGAGCTCTGTGTTCGACGAAGGACTGGCTCTCTTCGCGGGCCTGAACGTGACGCCAAAGCGGGCCTTCCTGACGGAGTACAGCACGCGCATCGATCCCCGCTCCTACCCCCAACTCATGGGCGCGTGGTTCGAGGCCGTCACCCGTCTCGGGCTCGAGTGGGGGACCTCCTTCGACCTCGACTTTCACACCATCCCCTTCCACGGCGAGGACGCTCTGGTCGAGAAGCACTATGTCTCGAAGCGGAGCCGATCCCAGAAGGGGATTCTCGCGTTCCTGGCCCAGGATGCCGACAACCGGGTCTTCTGCTATGCCCAGGCAGAGCTCCGCCGGCAGGACCGCGACGAGGAGATCCTCCGCTTCATCGAGTACTGGCAGAAGCGAACCGGGCACCTGCCCGAGGAGCTGGTCTTCGACTCCAAACTCACCACCTACCGAAACCTGGATCAGCTCAACCAGCGGGGCATTGGCTTCATCACCTTGCGCCGGCGATCCAGCCACATGCTCGCCGAAGTTGCGCAGCAGCCTCCCTCGGCCTGGCGTCGCATCGCGCTCGAGCGCGTGCCCCGAGCCTACCGCAATCCTCGCATCCTCGATCAGACGATCCACCTTCGCGACTATCAGGGCAGCCTCCGACAGCTCATCGTGGCCGACCTGGGGCACGAGGAGCCTACGTTTCTGCTGACCAACCAGAGGCGTCGCTCCGCCGCCAAGCTCGTCGGCCGCTATGCGCAGCGCATGGTGATCGAGAACGGGATCGCCGATGGCATCGACTTCTTCCACATGGATGCCTTGTCTTCCGCGGTGGCCATGAAAGTCAACTG
>WHSP01000348.1:0-554 GCA_009380025.1 Gemmatimonas sp.
CCCCGGCTCTGTTGGAGGCTCTGATCCTTGGAAGGATGGAGCCCATGCCAGCACAGAGGAAGTACCCGGATGAGATCCGCGAGCGGGCGGTGCGACTCGTGTTCGAGTGGCGCAAGGACCGTCACCAGACGTCGGGGGGCGTCAACGATGTCGCCCGCCAGTTGGGGCTGAACAAGGAGACGTTGCGCAACTGGGTCCGCCAGGCGCAAGTCGATGACGGACAGCGCGCGGGTCTGAGGACTGATGACCGCCAGCGCCTCGTCGAGCTGGAACGCGAGGTTCGCGAGCTGCGCCGCGCCAACGAGATCCTCAAGGCGGCATCGGCTTTCTTCGCGAGGGAGCTCGACCCTCGACTGCCCAGGTAGTCGCCTTCGTTGACGACCACCGCCACGCCTTCGGGGTCGAGCCGATCTGCGAGGCCCTGGGCGTGTCGGCGTCCGCGTACTACCAGCGGGCAAGCGGCGAGCGGTCGGCCCGCCGGATCAAGGACGAGCGGCTGCTCGAGCTGATCCGGCGGATCCATGAGCGCAACTACTTCGCCTACGGCTCCTGGC
>WHSP01000348.1:564-840 GCA_009380025.1 Gemmatimonas sp.
CTGCAGTTCGCCCCATCCACTTACTACGCCGCCAAGGCGCGCGAGCCGTCGGCTCGGGCGCTGCGCGACGCCGAGCTGCGCGTCGAGATCCGCCGGGTCTACGACGACAACTTGCAGGTGTACGGCGCCCGCAAAGTGCACAAGCAGCTGCTCCGTGAAGGCGTCGAAGTCGCGCGCTGCACCGTGGAACGGCTCATGCGCGAGATGGGCATCGCCGGCGTCATGCGCGGCAAGCCCAAGCGCACCACCATCCACGGCGACGAGTCGGCCGGACGG
>WHSP01000349.1 GCA_009380025.1 Gemmatimonas sp.
CTTCACCCCGACTGAGTACGTGCCCTGTTGGGAAGGCTCGTATCTCGACGGCGAGGATGCCGGTGCGCACCGGGACCAGTTCCCGCAACCGGCGGCACAGCGGCTCGGCGTCCCACGGCGAGTCGGTGATGAAATGCTGCGGACCTGATGACTGCCGGAGTCGCTCAGGCGGCCATGCATCGCTTGCATGGACCTCCGCTCGCTGTCGTTGAACGGCGCCTCCAGGTACTGACTGGCCGCCCCCCGGCGCTGCACGCGTCAACTGAAACGGTCGGCGAATTGGTCGGCAAACTGACCAAACCGGCGCAACAACGCGCGTGCCGACTTGCTCGGTCACGCCAGGCAGCGTACGAAAATGTCAGGTTCTTGTACAAGCACGACGGTTTCCGCGCTCATGTACAACCGTTTGAACTTGTCGGGTAGAGCAATGGCGCGGACCGGGCTTCGAATGATGCCGACGTTTCCATCGCCCTCCCTAAAATTCCGTACGGTGGGTTTTCCCCAGTACGGCTTCAAGGCCAGCATGTCAGGTGCGACCTGCCTGCGCGTGGTCGTGGTCAAGCCTGTGCCCGGCATACCCACGGTCGCGCGGAGTTTGTCGTCACCCTTCGCACGTGGCGTCCACGGACACGCGCGTCGGGCTCAGCGTCCCGACCGTGCCGTGTTGCAGCGTGCCGCTGTGCGAGGGACGCTGTCCCCCTACCCCAGGGGTCCTTGGCTCCGGCCCGAGTTGTGTTGTCTCGTACCCTCATCGCTTACTCCGACCCCATCCGCCAGTCCCGCCGGCACGCTGCGACTTCGCGGCCTCGCCGTTTATACGCAGCGCCTTCGCTCTGCAG
>WHSP01000034.1 GCA_009380025.1 Gemmatimonas sp.
ATCGTGCAGGTCAAGGCGCGCGACGAGCCGCGAGTGAGGCGTACTTTCGTACGCCTCACAAGAAAACCTTCGGCACGACGTCGAGATTGCGGAAATGAACCGTTTCCGGACGAAAACGAGGCCTAGGGAACCGGACAAGGGGAATCGGGCGTCGATGCATCGCCGAAGGGAAAGGAAGAGTTCGATGTCGAGAAGGATCGTCGGGGCGATGATGGCGACGGTCGTGAGCGGAATGGAGTGCGTGGGCCAGCTGCCGCCGGAGGCCGATCCACCCTACATCCCGACATCGTTGGCTGTCCTCGATGTGATGCTCGAGATGGCCAGTGTTGCCTCCGGAGACACAGTGTACGATCTGGGCTCCGGAGATGGCCGCATCGTCATTCGGGCTGCCGAGCGGGGGGCGCGAGGTGTGGGTACAGAGTACGACCTCGAGCTTGTCGAACGCAGCCGAGCGAATGCCGACAGTGCCGGTGTGGGGGAGAGCGTAGAGTTCGTTCACGGTGACGTGTTCGAGGCGGACGTACGGAGCGCTACCGTCGTGACGCTCTACCTTGGCGCCGAGTTCAACCGTCGTCTTCGGCCGCGACTCCTCGAGCAGCTGCGCCCTGGGTCTCGCATCGTCTCGCACGGATTCCACATGGGCGACTGGGAGCCCGACAGCGTCCGGAACGTCGGCACTGGAGCGGCCCGAGCCACCCTCTACGCCTGGGTCGTACCTGCCGATGTCGGCGGCTTCTGGTCAATCGTGATCGAGGGCCGGGAAACGACGGTCCTGGAGTTCGATCAGTCCTTCCAGAAGATCGACGGCAGCCTGGGGCGGGCAAGCAGGACCGTGCCGATCGCCGCCGGCGAGATTACGGGCGACTCGGTCGAATTCGAAGCCGTTCTCGCCGAGGGTCGCGGCAGGGGTGTGTTTCGGTTCGAGGGTCGGCTGGACGGCGGGCGGCTAGCTGGGGTGGCGCGCGGACCGGATGGAGGGGCACTCGCGTGGCATGCCGTCCGCTTCACTGATCCTTCTCGGTCGCCCGAGTGGCGCGATGCTCCGGATCGGTTCCCGCCCGATGGCATGCCCTGACCTGGGCACTTTCTCGTCGGCCCTCGCTCAAACCTGCTGATCAACGGCCTCATAGAGGAACACCTGCCACGCGAGCGTGCGAACCACCGAGCGCACCTCGAACCCAAGGCTCCGAATCAGCGAGTCGACGCTCGATGTATCGTGGACGTGCGCCCGAAACCTGGATCTTCGGAGAAACATGATCAGATTCGCGGCGGCGGCGGCCGCTCGAAATGGAGCACTGCTTCGCGGATAGACGAGTCCGAGCCACCGATCGGCGTGGGCCGCGGATGCCCGTACCAACGGCTCGACCTCGGGATAGCAACAAATGACCCGATCAAGGGTGACAATGTCAGCTGCCTCGAGGGTTTCGGCGACGTCAAGGAAGTCGGCGACGAGAAAGCGCATTCGCCCGATCGTTCCTCGACGCTCCGCCTCGTCCCTGGCGGCCTCGACGTAAGGACGGGAAATATCGACGTCGATTGCGTGCCGGACGCCGCTTTCGATGAGCAGGTGCTGAACGGCGCCAACACCGCCGCCGATGTCGAGGAGGGTCGCGCCTTTGGGATCCTCCCGGGCGATCGCTTCCACCAGCAGTCGAGTAGACCGGGTCGGCCCCCGCCGCCTGAAACGGCGCAACTCGCGGGCTGCCCACTTTGCGTCGAACTGCTTCTCGAGCCCCTCGCAGCAACTCTTCACCGCTCGCAGGTCTGGTAGACGTGATCGGAAACGGCCAACAAAGGGAACACTGCCCCACCAGAAGCGCTATTCTTGGTGGTCACGAGGACGGCCCGGTATGCCTCGTGCTTCGCAAGCGCGGCGGTCCCGCGCTGAACCAATACAAACAAGACAATCGAGGAATCGAAGGCGGTTGACGGATCGCGCATCTCTGCCTGGGAAACTGCGGCTTCTTCGGGCGCGTGACTCTCATCGGTCTTCGTTGAAGCCTGTCTATCAACAACCCTCTAGCCGCTGACCCGCAACGCAGACCCCAATGAAATGGATGCCACTTCCTCGAGTCTCGTTCGTCGCCCTCCTCGCGATGATGGCGACGGGATGCGGGCCCACGCCGGTGCCACAACCAACGCCGGCTCCGCCGCCTGAATACGTTGCCATGCCCGACACCTTGGTTTGTGTTGTGGACCGAGCCACCCCCGTTGGTCTGACTCACCTTCCCGCCAAGGTTGGCTCCCAGGGCATTGTAGTCTACTCCGAAGGGGCGATTCGACCCCTTGAGGAGATTCATCCTGTCAACATGATCGCCGGCTATGCCGGCCAGGAGGAATGGGTCGCGCGAGGGGATCCGATCCCCTTCTCGAACGCCCGTTACGTTCGCATCGGTGGCGAACGCAGGGTCGACTTGGACCTGCTGGCGAGGGTGGGCGAGCACCTCGGCATCCTGCTGTTCGCCGGGCGGGAAGATCCCGCTACGGAAGCGCTCTATATCCCGACCACGCCCGGCTGTATCTTTCAGGCGTATGTGCGGGAAGACCTGATCGAACCCTGAGGGCACGAGTTGGGAATCCGGCACGTGGGTTGCGGACCCCGTCTTAGCCCGTGGTTGGTGTGTCTTTCCGAGCGAGGGGGCCCACCGCAGGGACCCCGATCAAGCCCTTGTGCGGAAGGAGCGGCCGTGAAGCAGGAGCCCGCTTCCGACTGGAGTCCGTCCAACGGAGATCGCATTCGCCAGCTCGGCTTCGATCCGAGCTACCTGACGTCCGCAGAACAGGCGGAGTTGCTGGAGATCGAGTTGCGGTTGGCGGCCACAGCGCCCCAGCCGGATCCCGCTCTATCGCGGCGATAGGCACCTCGGAACCAGCGTTGCGGCTGACCGCGGACGTCATGCCCATTCGCCATTCCCGCGAAGGCGGGAATCCAGAGCACCGCCGCCGACTGAGCCACTGGATCCCCGCCCCCCGCCTACTCCCGCGGGGGCATGCTTCGCGGGGATGACCATTCTTGGGGACTCGGAATAGGTCGCCGTACCTGTGACCGGAGGTACTTGGGTTACAGCCGACGAGGCGCCTGAGACCCGAAGGCCGGACCCGGGTTTCAGGGAAGTTCGGTCGACTTGTCGATGATCTCGCCGACCAGTCCATACTCCTTCGCCTCCACGGCCGAAAGCCAGAAATTCCGTCGCGTATCGTCCTCGATCCTCGAGATCGGCTGCCCTGTCTGCTCCGCAAAGACGCGATTCAGTCTCTCACGCATCTTGATGATCTCGCGCGCCTCGATATCGATATCCGCAGCCGTACCCCCGACGCCGCCGGCAGGCTGGTGGAGAAGGAATCGCGTGTGAGGCAAACAGTATCGATCGGCCTTGGGCACCGATACGTAGATCAATGCCCCCGCGCTCGCCACCCATCCCGTTCCGACGATCCTCACGCGCGCGTTAACGAAGCGGATCATGTCGTGAATCGTATCGCCCGATTCGACGTGTCCGCCCTGTGAGTTGATGAAGATCGTGATCGGCTCGTCGGACTTCGCGGTCAGGGCGAGAAGCTGAGCCATGACACTCGATGCCAACTTCTGGCTGACCTCACCGGAAATGATCAACGTCCTCGACTCGAAGAGCCTCTCGCGGATGGGATCCGTCAAGGGCGTCGTCGGCATCTCTGGAGCGGGTCCCACTTCTTCTTCTTCTTCCGGCCGTTCGTCTTCGCGCATCGTCCTCCCCCTGATCGACTATTCCCGGCGCTGGCCGAGTGCAACTCTCGTTCCCTGGCTCCGGTCGACGTGACCTGCGCCCTCCCCTTGATGTAGCCGCCGCGTCCCGCTTTGTCCACTCCGGGTCAGTCCGGATCCGGAAGCGTCCCGAGCATCGGTCAGGTATGCCTGCGAGATCCATCTCGGGGAAGAGACGCGTCCAAAAGTCGAAAGGGGTTGGATCGACAAAGGGAGCGAGGGGGCGAATATTCACTCGGGGTGATATATTTCCATCCTGGCCGGGGCTACCCCGTGGCCCCATCGAACGGTTTCTTCGTACCCCGAGCTCGGGAGCGACAAGTGGCCTCGCGCAAAGTGGTTCTCGCATACAGCGGTGGTCTGGACACTGCCTGCATCCTCAAGGTGCTACAGCAGAGTGGATACGACGTTGTGGCGTACGTCGCGAACGTAGGGCAGCAGGAAAACTTCGAGGAGGTGGCGGAAAGGGCGATAGCTACCGGGGCGAGCAACGTCTACGTGGAGGATCTGCGGCGGGAGTTCGTCACGGACTTCATCTTTCCCGCAATCGCCGGAAATGCGGTCTACGAGAACCGGTACCTGCTGGGCACTTCGCTGGCGAGGCCAGTGATCGCGAAGCGGCAGGTGGAGATCGCGTTCCAGGAGAAGGCGGAGTACGTAGCGCATGGAGCGACGGGAAAAGGCAACGATCAGGTTCGTTTCGAGCTAGCGTATGCTGCGCTGGCACCGCGACTGAGGGTGATCGCACCGTGGAAGGAGCGGGACTTTCTTCTGCGTTTCCGGGGCCGCTCGGATCTGCTCGCATTCGCCCGTGAGCACTCGATCCCGGTCGAGGCGTCGGCCGAGAAGCCGTATTCGAGCGACGAGAACTTGATGCACCGGTCATACGAGGCGGGGCTTCTGGAAGATCCGATGGAGGCGCCTCCGGAGGACATGTTCAAGTTGACGCGGTCACCCGAGGCGGCACCTGATCGAGCCGAGGAGATCGAGATCGAGTTCAAGGATGCGATGCCAGTGCGGGTAGAAAACGTCGGTGACGGAACGAAGCATCTCGACCCGCTCGATGCCTTCGACTACCTGAACGAACTGGGCGGGGTGCATGGAATTGGTAGGGTCGACATGGTGGAGAACCGGTTTGTCGGCATCAAGTCGCGCGGTGTCTACGAGACACCGGGCGGCACGATCCTCCATCACGCGCTCCGAGATCTCGAGGGAATCGCGATGGATCGCGAGGTCCTTCGGCTCCGGGATTCACTCTCGCCGCGTTTCGCCGAGCTGATCTACAACGGGTTCTGGTACTCGCCGGAGATGGACTTCATTCAGGCGGCGTTTCGCCAGTCGGAGCGGCTGATCGATGGTGTCGTTCGAGTGAAGCTGTACAAGGGCACGGCTATCGTCCGAGGGCGGAACTCTCCCAGCTCGCTGTACGACCGCGAGCTGTCCTCGATGGATGTCGCGGGCGGCTATGACCAGGAGGATGCACGGGGCTTCATCCGCATCAACAGCCTGCGCCTGCGCGCGCATAAGTTGATTCTGCGGAAGACGGGGGAGGAATCGGTGCCGGTGGGGCTTTCGTAGTCGGAGGCCGGCCTTCGGAGGAGAATCCGGGCGCCACCCAGGGGCGCCCGGTATTCTTTTCCCGTCACTCCACTTGTGCGAGACCGGCGGGGACCACGTGCAGGGTCCGGGTGGGGAAGGCGAACGCGATGTCCCGCTCCTCAAACAGGCGGTAGAGCGAGAGGTTGATCGACTGTTGGCGATCCATGTAGAGGTTGAAGTCGGGCTGAAGCACGTAGTAGACGACCTCGAAATCGAGGGACGAGTCGCCGTACCCCTTGAAGTGAGCGCGGTCAATGCGGGTGTCGGGGAGTTCCTCGATGATCTGACGGACGGCCGACGGGATCCATTCAAGCTGATCGAACGGAGTGCCGTACTCGACGCCGAAAGAGAAGGCGACCCGCCGCTCGAACATCCTCTTGAAGTTTCGGATCCTGCTCATCAACAGGTCCGAATTCGCGAAGACGAGCTGTTCGCCAGACAAGCTACGGAGGCGAGTAGTCTTGAGGCCGACGTGATCGACGGTTCCGAGGAGGTCGTCGACGATGATGAAATCACCGACGACGAATGGTTTGTCGAAGACGATGGAGAGAGAGGCGAAAACGTCGCCCAGGATGTTCTGGAGGGCAAGTGCGACCGCGATGCCGCCGATCCCGAGGCCAGCGATCAGGGTGGTGACATTGAAGCCGAGGCTGTCGAGGCCGACGAGAAGGATCGTCGTCCACAGCGCGACGCTCCCGAGGAAGCCGAGGGCACGGACGGTCATGACGCTCGCCGCGTCGTCCGCGAGGTTCCGGTGGTCGTAGAATTTGACGTAGGAGCGGATCGCGGTGGTACCCCAGATGCCGATCTGGGCGAGGATGGCGAGGATCGCGACGGTGACGATGAGGTCGAAGATCCTGACCGGCAGGTCGAGCACCAGGGCGGCGGCCCACAACGCCAGGGCGGCCCGAAGCCACGACCGGGTTACGGAAAGGACGGTGACGAGGAGGTCGACCCAGTGATTGCTGGTGAACGCACTGATCCTCGTGATCTGGCGGATCAGGAGCCGCTGCACCAGCCGGAGGGCGACAAAGACGGCGAGCGCGATCGTCAATGCGTAGAGCCAGGCCCGCACCGGGTTGCCCAGGAGTTCCCAGTCCAGAAACTCGAATCCGTTCACCTGTCCCCCGTTTTAGCTTCCACGAACCTGTGGGCGTGCCCGGTTAGAGCAGATCGACGTCGGTGACATGCCAGAACTCATGGCGCGCGACGCCGGGCTGAGCCCGAGCGGCTTCTTGCAACACGTCGAGCTCACTCCGGCTGATGGCCCCGTGCTCGACGAGTGACTCGGCCAACCGATCGATCAGGTTGGCATAGTAGGCGAAGGCGGCGCGGTCGTTCCGCTCCTGAATGTGGCCGAGCTCCGCCCGCATTCCTTCGGTGATCTCCCGATCGACGAGAACGAGCCGGTACTTGATCCGACCCTCGTACTCGGACCACTCCGCGACCCCTAGCCGCATCTCGCGAGGCGTCTCCTGGATTCCGCGCCGGATCACCGGAAAGCTCTGGCGCGTCCGAATCAAGCGGTTGATGCGGGTGACGTCGGCAGGGTTTCCGACGAGCTTCGCCCAGATCGTCAATCCTTCGTCGAGCAGTTCTTCCCGATACTCGTACGGATGCAGCTCCATCGAGTCGATGAGGAGGGCTTCCAGACTCAGCTCTTCCGACTCACGCAGGATCAGACCGTATGTATGGATTCCCGCCGACTCGCCGTAGGAGTTCCAGGAAATCTGCCAACGACCCAGGGAGTCACCGTTCGAATCGGCGGATCGGACCGCCGTGTCGCCCAGACCTCGGAGCGTCACGGAAAGCCACCGGTGGGTTTCGGAATCGTCGGTCGTCGCCCAGCCGTGGATCTCCTGGAGCTCCTGCCCGGTGTGTGGAGATTGGCCGGTCGTGCGCCTTCGGACATGGACACTGATCGACCGATGATCGGGGAGTTGGAGCTCAATCACCTCTCCAGTGGGCATCTCTCCTTCGGCTACAGGACGGGGTATGTCGGCGGCGATTCCTGATCGAAATCTGCTGTCGGGTTTAGATCCGCCAACCT
The DNA here is from genome assembly GCA_009380025.1 of Gemmatimonas sp. Lineage (GTDB taxonomy): Bacteria > Gemmatimonadota > Gemmatimonadetes > Longimicrobiales > Longimicrobiaceae > WHSP01. Next base: position 7,389 of record WHSP01000034.1, read on the forward strand.
AACTCGGCCTTACCCGCCCGGCCAGCGGTCATCCTTCGTCGGCAGGTCGGAGCAGCACGCCGCTGTGCTTCTGGGCGCGGTCGTCGTTGCGGAAGGACGTGCTCCGGATGAGGATGGGCAAGGAGCAGCTGCGCGGAACCGGCCGATTCAGCTTCGCGAGCGTGGTGCCCGAATTTCGCCGGGGGGGGTCGTGCGGATCTGAATCAGGTGGCGTCCGGGGTCGCGATGAATCGGAAACCACGCCGTCGGTATCCGACTTTCCGGATGCCAACTACCTACTCTCCTTCTGACGATACGCGAGGGATCCAGGAGGGAGCGATCTCACCATTCACCAGAGCACTCAGCCGATCCAGGTAGTGCGGAGTGCAATAGAGAGGAACTTCTCCGCGCTCTCCCGCCCGAACCATCTGGCGTAGGAAGCATGCCACCTTCTTCTCGGTGCATAGGCGATCGAGGGCGCGGGCCGCCCGAGCCGTGTCCACTCGATGCTCCCCTTTCACATCCTGCTCGTGCCATCCAAGTCCATCGGCCGTCTGGTGCGCCGAGATAGCGTCGTTGATCGAGGCAGTCGTCAGATTGCCCTCCAGGATCTGGCGTTCCCTCTCGCGCAAGAAGCGAAGAATCAGCTCGACGTCCTGAGCCTGACGGATCGAATCCTCCGTCTCTTTGATTCGCGTGGCCATCACCTCGGACTCGTCGAGGCCGGGTATGTCGCCCGGCTCGCCCGCTTGCCACCGGGCAGTCGCCACCTTCTCGGCCGTCGTTGCATCGCGGGCGCAGACGTGGTAGACCGTCCGGTGACGAGAAACCACTTCGACTTCGAAAGATTTGTCGTCCATGCGTTTAGCGTAGTAGCCGCGAGGGCGCGGAGTTCGCGGAGACGGTGACGGCCAATGCAAGCGGCGTGCGCATTTTCTGGAGGCGCCCGACTTCCTTACCAGGTCAGAACGGAGCTCGCAGCTGAAGCCAGCCGAGGGCTCGAAGGAAGAGGGGCAGGAAGAGCAGGAACGAGAAGCTGCGAAAGCCGAGGTTGCGCCGCGCGGCCTCTAGCTGGAACTGGTCAGTTCGGAGTGCTTCCGGGATCTTGCGCAGATCGGGCAGGAGACGTGGTGGAGGGCGATAGCGCGAGAACTGCGCCGGGAACTTCAGGGTCAGGTACTCCTCCTCGCCCAACATCGTCGGATAGTATACGAACCCCACGAGGGCGACGAAGAGCAGCAAACCGAACCCCGGGCTGCCGACCGTGAGGAAATAGGCGAGAAAGAGCGAAAGACTTCCGGTATACAGAGGGTGCCGCACCAGGACATAGACGCCCGTCCTCGTGATTTCCTGATTCTTTCGCAAGTTGCCCGATCCCCACAGGCGGATGGAAGCCCCGAACCCGATCAGCATCCAGGACAGGAGGACGGGAGCGGAGAGTCTGGGACCGAGGAGGTCGGCCGGCACGGTACCAGTGAGCAGGGAATGAAGTGGGGCTGCGAGGACCAGAATCGCGGTCAACAGCGGCCGGCGGCGGTGGATCCATCGAATTGCTGGCCACGGCCCTCTACGGGCGGACTTCAACTGCCCGACAGACACTTCCGAACGAATCTCAGTATTTAGCAACTCAGTCCTGCAACCTCAGGGGCATCACGAGGGAGAGGAAATCAGGCGCGTCTTCGTTGCCGAGGGGCTCCAACGTAGCGGCTCTTTCCGGCGCTTTGAAGGTGAGCTTGACCTCGTCCGTCGACACGTATCGGAGGAGCTCCAGGAGGTAGTTCGCGTTGAAGCCGATCTCGAGAGGTTCGCCCTCGTACTCCACGGGTAGCTCCTCCGAGCCTTCACCGAGATCGGGCGTCTGCACGGAGAACTTCATCATCGGCCCCCCAAGAGACAGCCGGATCCTGTGCGTCTGATCGGAGGCCACGATCGCCATCCGCCGGACGGCACCCGTCAACCCCGAGCGGTCCGCGATAAGTACCTTGTCGTTGTCCTTCGGGATGACCTGCTCATAGTCGGGGTAGGGACCTTCGATCAGCCGGGTGAAGATCTGCACGCTCCCGCCGCGGAAACCAAGATGGTTTTCCGATCGTGCGATCTGCACTTCCTCATCCCCCCCAAAGAGTTTCTGAACCTGCTGAAGGGCTCGAGGATGGACGATCAGATCCTCCTCCGCACCGCCGGACGATCGCGCAATGGTGATTTTCGCGAGCCGGTGTCCGTTCGTGGCAACCATTCTCGTCTCGTCGGGCCGAAGCTCCCATTTCACTCCGTTGAGAATCGGCCGTGTCTCCTCCGTCGAAACCGCGAAGGAAACATGCGAAATGAGCTGGTTGAGTTCCCGACCAGTCGTGGTCCAACTCTCCTCGAAAGGCACGGAAGGGAAGGCCGGGAACTCGTCCTTCGAAAGCCCGTTCAGGCGGAATCTCGATCGCCCGCCGGTGATCGAGATCGCGTCGCCCTGAGTCGACAGACCGACTGGAGCCGGGGGTAGCTCGCGCGCGATTTCCTGGAGCTTCTTCGCTGGCACCGTAATCGCACCCCCGACTTCGACCTCTGCCGCAACGCGCACGGACACGGCGGTATCCAGGTCCGTTCCGCTCATCCGAAGTCCGCCTTCTTCCGCCTCCAACAGGAGGTTGGACAGTACGGGGAGCGTCGAGCGAGTCGGGATGCTTCCGGCCACCGCGCCGAGGCCCTCCTGCAACTTCTCACGCGTGATGCTGACTTTCATGTTCGCTCCGGCCCGTGTGGCGTTATCAACGGAGTCCGTTTCCAGGAGTACGAATTAAGATGATTCGTAGTCGTAGTAGGGGCGGCGGAAAAGTGGAAGCCTCCGATCTGGGTGCTAGAATCCACCGCACAACCGGGCAGAAGTGGCACGCGCGGGCTGTGGACTCCACGTGGAAACAAAGAGGCGTTGTCCACCCTTTCCACAAATCCCCGGCGCGAGGTGATCTTCCACAGCTCGTCTACACGAACTCCACACACGTTGTCCACAGGTTGCCGACCCCATCTCAAAGACCCCTGCGTAGTTCGTCGATCTTCTGGCGGAACTCCTCATCGGCGCCCAGCTGCTCCTCGACTTTGTTGATCGAATGAATGACGGTCGAATGGTCGCGGCCACCAAAGAGTTTCCCGATCTCGACGAGCGACAGGTCGAAATGTTCCTTGATCAGATACATGGCGATTTGCCTGGGAACGGTGAGGTCCTTCGTCCTTTTCTTCGACTGGAGCTGCTCGGGTGATACACCCCAGGCGGATGACACCTTGCGACGCACCAGGTCCGGCGTCAGCTGCTGCGCCTCCGGGTCCTGCGGGCTCCTAAGGACCCCGCCGAGCGCTTCCTGTGCGAGGTCGACGTTGATCTCACGACGGGTCAACGAAGAGTAGGCGAGCAGCTTGATCACCGCGCCTTCGAGTTCGCGGACCGACGAAGTGCAATGCCGCGCGATGAAGTTGAGGACCTCCTCCATGCCCGAGATCTCGAGGCCGTCCTCCTGCGCCCGTTTGCGCAGGATGGCAACGCGGGTTTCGAAGTCGGGAAGCTGGATGTCGGTAACGAGTCCCCACTCGAAGCGCGAAACGAGGCGATCCTCGAGACCAATATCCTTCGGCGGTCGATCGGAGGTGAGGACGATCTGCCGCTGCGCATCGTGCAGTGCGTTGAAGGTATGAAAGAACTCCTCTTGAGTCTGGCGCTTTCCCTCGAGGAACTGGATGTCGTCGACGAGCAGGAGATCGATCTGGCGGTACATTCTCCGAAACTCGGCCATCGAGCCACCCTGGATCGCGCCGATCAATTCGTTCGTAAAGGTTTCGGACGAGAGATAAAGGACGCGCTTGTGGGGGGCTCGTTCGACCACCGCATGCCCGATGGCATGCATCAGATGTGTTTTGCCCAACCCGACACCACCGTAGATGAAGAGCGGGTTGTACATCCTGGCCGGCGCCTCGGCCACAGCGTGCGCGGCAGCGGCAGCGAGCTGGTTGTTGTGGCCAACCACGAAGCGATCAAATGTGTATCGCTCGTTGAGGGGAGTGGCTGGGCGTCTCAACGTCTCCGTAGGGGCGCCAACGAAACGGTCCTCGTCTCGGGGCGTGGGGAGCTGCGGCGGCGAGGCCAGCGGAATCCCCAGAGTGCCCGGCCCGTCGACCGGGCTCCCGCCCGAACTGAACTGGACGGACAGGCGAAAGCGCGTTCCATATAGCCGCTCACTGATTCCGGCCAGGAGGTCCGCGTACTTGTCTTCGACCCACTGGACCGCGAACGGATTGGGAGTAGAGACGATCAACGTATCGCTGGAAACGGAGATCGCCTCGGTAGGCGCCAGCCAGGTTCGGAAAGCCTGCTCCGGGAGAGCCGTTCGTGCCTCGTCGAGAATCTGAGACCAGAGTTCGGAGGCGCTCAGCTCCATGTACGCAGCGCGAAAAGCAGAGGGGCCGCAGGGCAAGACGAACGGGCCAAGCTAGGCGGCCGATGTGGAAAAGTCAAGCCGAGAATCGGCGCGAATCGAGCCGTCCGCGCACGGTAGACGCTCGGGCAGAAAACGTGCAAGACGCTCCGCTGACGAGACGCCTGGGCGAGGCTGGAGATTGACGTGCGCCGAGTGCCGGATGTAGATTGAGCGGCTGTGTCGAGAAGTCTGAGCGAGCATCGAAGCATCCGGAGGGGTCCCGATGAAGCCGACATACCGTCCGCGCAATCGAAAGCGCATCAACAAGCATGGCTTCCGTGCGCGCATGGCGACGCGTGGGGGTCGAAGGGTGCTGAACGCGCGGCGCAAGCGGGGTCGCAAGCGGCTGACGGTGAGTACCGGCGGCAAGAACGGGCGCTCGTAGGCCGCGGGGCGCGTGACGCCGTTGGTGAGCGGCGACGCGTCGGCGGGCAGAGGTGGCGATCGGACGCTGCCGAGGGTGGCGCGGATCACTACGACCCAAGAGATCCGGAATTTGTTTCGACGGGGGAAGAGGAGGAAGACGCGTCACCTCGACGTCTTCGTCTCCGCTTCCCCCGTCGCGCATTCGAGGCTCGGGCTGGTGGTGGCGAAGCCACGGGCGAAACAAACTGCGCGGGCGGGCCGTATCCCAGGTCCGGCGGTGCGGAGGAATCGCCTGAAACGGCGGCTTCGAGAGATCGGGAGGACGGAGATCCTCCCGAGGCTCGCGGTGCGGGGGTGTTCGGCGGACGTGTTGATCCGCGCGCGATCGGAGGCCTACGAGGCGAGCTATCGGGATCTCCTACAGGAGCTGATCGACCTGGAGGATTGGGTGTGCTCAAGCGTGCGCTGATGGCTGCAATCCGGTTCTACCAGCGCGGAATCTCTCCGCTCAAACCGCCCGTCTGTCGCTTCGAGCCGAGTTGTTCCGCGTTCGCACTCGAGGCGATCGATCGCTACGGTGTTCGTCGCGGGGCATGGCTGTCGCTGCGTCGACTTCTTCGGTGTCATCCCTTCTGTCGGGGTGGCTACGACCCGGTTCCGTAGCCAGAGCTCTTCACGTGGGTGCCTAATGATCCGGGTGCGGCCGCTCCGGCCGACCCGTTTTCGTGAGTTTTCTCGCTGGTTCGAATGGAAAAACGGTTGCTCCTGGCGGTGGTGCTGATGACCGCTGCCATCATGTTCACGAATCTGTTGTTTCCGGCCCCGGCCCCGGGGCCTGCGCCTGCGCCGGTGGAGCCGCCCGCTACCCCAGAGGTAGCGACGGAGGCGCCCGCTCCGCCGACGCTAGAGACATCCCGCCCTACGATCGGGATCCCCGATCGCGCCGTCGCGGCGGATTCGGTGGTCGTCACCTCCGATCTCTACACCTTCGTCCTTTCGTCCCGCGGGGCGACGGTCCAGAAGGCATTCCTTACCGAGTACAGCTCCTATCACGACCCGGAGGGGGTCGTTCAGCTCGTTCCCGAGGGTGCAGCGTTCCTGGAGAGTCGTCTCGTGATCGGCTCTGACACGGTCGACTTGAGCGGACTGCCCTTCGAAGTGAGCACCAGCCACCTTCCAGTCACTGAGGAAGGCGGTCCGGCGAGCGTCGATTTCCGCTACCAGGCGGAGTCGGGAATCGGCGTGGGGATCCGATACACGTTCCAGCCCGGGACCTACGTGGTTCTGGTGGAAGGCATCGTCGAGGGGGCTGGCGGCCGGCCGACCCAGGTGTTGACCAGCCTGGGACCGAGGCTCGAGATGCATGAACATCCCGACCACAATAGCGAGAACGAGTTCGCGGTCGTAACGCGCACGTCTTCGGGAGGGGTTGATCGGCGTCCGTTACGCAGCATAGAGGGGCAGGAGGTTGTCGGTCCGGGGGTCACGTGGGCTGGCATCAAGGACAAATACTTCCTCGCGGCGATGATCGCGGGTGAGGAACGACCTTTCGAGCGTTCCATCGCTCAGGAGCTGCCACCGGTCACCGTGGCCGAGAACGGGGAGACGATCGAGGCTCCGGAGGTCCGGTTGACAGCCGTCGCTCCGACCGCTGGCGATGGCGGGTTCGCATATTCGGCGTATTTCGGCCCGCAGGAGTTCGAGCGGCTGTCGGCGATCGGGTACGAGGTCGAGGACGTGACACCATACGGGTACCGGTGGCTGCAGCCGGTGATCCGTCCGCTCGCCGCGGCGGTGCTCTGGGTGCTGAACACCCTGCACAATACCCTTGGCGTTGCCTACGGATGGGTGTTGGTGGTCTTCGGGGTCATGATGCGGATCCTCCTCTGGCCGCTCAACGCGAAGGCGATGCGCGCGCAGATGAAGAACATGGGCGTGCAGCCCCTTCTTCAGGAGCTTCGAGAGAAGTACAAGAACGACCCGCAGAAGCAACAGGAGGCGATGGTCGCGCTCTACAAGGAGCACGGGTTCAATCCCTTCGCCGGGTGCGTCCCGATGCTGGTCCCGTTCCCGGTTCTGATCACCCTCTTCTTCGTCTTTCAGAACACAATCGCGTTTCGAGGGGCCGGGTTCCTCTGGCTCCCGGATCTTTCCCTGCGGGATCCTCTCTACGTCCTTCCGCTCATCCTCGTGGTTTCGATGTTCGGGTTGCAGTGGGTCAGCGCTCACCTGAGCGGAATGGAGCAGAACCCGCAGATGAAGATGATGATGTACTTCATGCCAGTGATGATGGGCGCCATCTTCTTCATGCTTCCCGCCGGGCTGAACCTGTACTACGCCGTGACGCAGGTCGCGAGCATTCCTCAACAGGTCCTGATCGCGAAGGAAAGGCGGAAGGCCCAGGAGGAGGTCAAGGCGAAGGGCCCCAAGAAGAAGAAGGCCGGCCGATAGCAGGCCGTCGTAAGATCGGGCAGCACTGCAGCGAGATTCGCGGGCGTCCTTCCCTCCCTTCGGTGCCGGAACCCTCGTAGGGGCCGCGGTTCATGGAATCAGTAGGTTTCGACGACACCATCGCGGCGATCGCTACGGCGCGGGGCAGGAGCGCTGTTGCTGCGATCCGCCTTTCCGGGCGCCTGGCGCTGCCGCTACTCGAGAGGGTCTGTCCAGAGGTCGCGGGGCGAAGCGGGCCTCCTGATGCGCGGCGCCAGTATCTCTTCCGAGTCCACCATCCCGAAACCGGCGAGCTTCTCGACCGCGCCCTGGTCACGTACTTCGCCGCGCCCGCCAGCTATACGGGCGAGGAGGTAGTCGAGATCAGCACCCACGGTGGAAGCATCGCCCCCGAGAGGGTGTTTAGCGCGTTGCTTGCGGCGGGCGCCCGACAGGCGCTCCCGGGAGAGTTTACTCGCCGCGCCGTCCTGAATGGGAAGCTCGACCTGCTGCAGGCAGAGTCCGTAGCCGATCTCGTCGACGCGCGCTCAACTGCTTTTCATCGCGCCGCCGTCCACCAGATGGAGCGTGGCCTGTCTGCCCGCCTCTCTGCTCTCAGGGCCGACCTGCTTCGGACCGAGGCGATGGTCTCCTACGGCATCGATTTCCCCGATGAGGACGAGCCTCCCATCCCCATCGGCCAGATCGTAGAAGCCGCTCGGGGGACGCTCCGGCAAATCGAGCTCGCAATCGGAACGGCACCACAGGGCGAGTTGCTTCGGCGAGGCGCGGCCGTGGTCCTCGCCGGCCTTCCCAACTCCGGCAAGTCCTCTCTTTTCAATGCGCTTCTCGGCATCGAACGCGCGATCGTCACGGATATCCCCGGCACAACGAGGGACGCGATCGAAGCGGACACCACCGTGCTCGGCTTTCCCTTCCGCCTCGTCGACACCGCCGGACTACGAGAGACGCAGGACCACGTCGAGTCGCTCGGAATCGAGGTTGCGCAGAACTATCTCGCCGCTGCAGACATCGTCCTGTTCTGCACTGAATCGAGCGGCACGCTGAGCCGGCAGGAGGCGCGCTTCGTCCGGGAGGTCGACGCGAAGCGCCTCCTCGTAGTCTCGACCAAGGCCGACCTCGGCCGCCCATCTGGAGAGGTGGTCGGGGCGCCTGCCGGATCCGAGGAGCGCCTCCGAGTGTCGGCCCGATCCGGGGTCGGTCTCACGGCCCTAAGGGAGCGCTTGGTGCACACCTCCTTCGACGAGGAGCTGTCGCGCCCCCCGGACGAACCGCTCGTTACGAGCGAGCGTCAGCTGCGCGCGCTGGGGCGCTCCGCCGCCGAGCTGAGGCGCTTCGTCGTGGAAATCAAGGAGAACCTGTCGAGCGAGTTCGCTGTTACCCACCTTCGCGGGGCGACCCACGAGCTCGAGGAGTTGATCGGCGCCGTTACTACCGACGACGTGCTCGACACCCTCTTTGGCCGGTTCTGCGTTGGGAAGTGATGGCGGGCTCCAGGGGCGGTGACTCCAACGGTCGGCGACAGTGAGGGATGTGAAAGGTCGGGACGCCGAATGTTCGGTCTATTTTCGGGTGCTATTCGACGATCTCGAAACCCGGGCTGGAATCCGGACTCGCAACGGCCTCTTCGACGTCCTCGACCGCGGCAGCTGAAGGACCGATGTGCAGGGATCTCCGGAGGACGTCGAGCGCGTCATCCGACCCGGTAGCCAGCACCTCGACGCTGCCGTCCTCCCGATTGCGAACGTGGCCCGTGATCGACAGCTCCAGCGCACGCGACCGGACCCACCAGCGGAAGCCGACTCCCTGAACGCGGCCGCGTACGTTGAAGTGGAGAGTGGTCACCGGGTGACGGGCGTCAAGGCGCTCAGAACGGGGATTCGTCGAAGGGGTCGAGATCGTTCTCGTAAGGAGCCCCGCCGTGACCGGTTCGCTCGAGACCCTCTTCGACAATGCTCTCGTCTAGATCATCGAGGTCCTCGTCATTGATCAGGGAACGAACCTCCTGGGCAATCGTCGCCGTCGCGACGCCGACCAAGATCTTTTTCAGTTGACTGCGAGCGCGATCGACCGCCCAATGGTGGCTGCGGGATCCGGTGACTGCGGCGATCACGAATCCGGTGACGAAGGCGGCGCCGACCGAAACGATCGGATTGGTCCGGATGGTCGAGACGATGTCGGTCCGCTTCCCGAGGAACTCGCCGGCCCGCTCGAACGAGGCTGCGAGCGAACTGGCCCGCTCGCGTAGCTCCCGACCGCGTTCCGCCGAGCTGTCCGGGCGCCGATCATCGGCCGGGCCGCTGCCGAGGTGCATGTGGGATTCGATCCCCCCATCGTCGGATGCCATTTCCATGTCGCCGTTGATGCGTTCCATATCGAGCTCCCGGTCAGTGTCGTAGGTCCCGCTTGATCCGCTCGAGCTCCGCTTTTGCCCACTCCCTGTCGTGACGGAGCGCCTGCTTCGCGTTCTCCGGCGTCAGGCCACCGTTGCGGAGGCCGCTCCTTCCGCTGAGCAGCAGGATTCCTCCGAAGAGCACCAGTGCGCCGCCCACGATCAGGGTGCTCAACCAGTACTCGCCGCCGAGAAGGGCGCCGAGCCCAACGACGAGGAACACAACGAGTAGGAGCAGGCCAAGCGCGAGGATCGCGATCCCAATACCCAGCAGTGCCGCGTTGCGCGCCAGCGCGCGCACACTCTGGTGAAGCTCGGCTTGCGCCAGCGCGAGCTCCTGACGAAGGAGCGTGCGGGTGTCATCGACCAGCCGGCTGACGAGGGCCGACAGGGAGCGACGCGCTCTGTCTCTCAGCTGGGTCGTGGATGGGTCCGATCCGTCGTTCGACTCTGCCGACCGATCCGTCATCGCCACGTCAACGAAGGATCTTTCCGGCCAACCAACCTACGCCCAGGGCCACGAGGGTCGTCTGCAACGGTTTCGCTCTCACTTGCTCGGCAAGGTCGTCGCGGATGCTCCGGAGATCGCTGGCGCGCAGGTACGCAGCGACATCCTGGATCGCTTCGCTGGCCGCTTGGACTGCGTCGCTGGCGCGGGCAGGGGCCAGGCCGGAGCCGAGCTGAGCGTCCACCAGCTGATCGAGACGGTCGGCCGTGTCTTCGAGGCGCGCCGCCATTTGCTGGAACGCACGGTTGGGCCGGCGCCGGCGCTGCGAATCGAGGGTCTCTCGCTTCGGGGGTTCCTGGAATGCCTCGCGGGCGCCTTCCTGCGGATTCCATGCGTCGCCGGGCTCGGTTGCGCGGTCGGCGGAGTTCGCCGGAGCGAGGTCATCGGGTCCGTGTTCGTCCATGAGGGCTCGTTCGGGGCTCGGTCTGGGGAGAGGGAGGCCGGGGGCAGCGGGTGTGCAACGCGCGTGCCATGTGCGGGCGTTGTTCGCGGGCCGCGGCACGCGGTGGAACGGACTGTGCCAGTACCGGCGCCGCCGGCAACGTTCCACGTGGAACAACGTCGCCGTTGCGGTGTCGCCCGGGAAGCGGCGATGGTCGTGTTGCCCACGAAAGGGCGGCCGCGACTCCCGGGGGGCCCGGGCGTCCATGGTCGGCATTCCCAGGGGGCGGGCCGGATACCAACCGAGGAAGGAGAGATGCGGAGCAAATACGAGGTCATCGTCGTCGGTGGCGGACATGCGGGGGTTGAGGCCGCGGGGGCCGCGGCCCGCGCGGGTGCCAACACGCTGCTGGTCACGCCGAACCTCGAGGCGATCGGCCAGATGAGCTGCAATCCTGCCATCGGCGGCGTTGCGAAAGGCACGGTGGTGCGCGAAGTCGATGCGCTCGGCGGCGTCATGTCGCGGGCGACCGACCGGGCGAGGATTCAGTTCCGGATGCTGAACCGCTCGAAGGGCCCGGCCGTGTGGTCTCCGCGTGCACAATGCGATCGAGGGCTGTACCGCCGGGCGGCGCGTTCCGTTCTCGAAGAGCACGCCCAGCTCGGGTTCTTCCAGGGTATGGTCGCTTCGTTGACGATCGAGCGCAATCGGGTCACTGGCGTCCGGACGGAGAGCGGCATCGAATTCGCCGCGCAGGCGGTAGTGGTGACGACCGGGACTTTCCTGCGCGGAAGGATTCACGTCGGGGGGAGCCCCGGGCAACCAGCGGGAAGGGCGGGCGAGGCGCCCTGCGTACGCCTGGCGGAGCAGATGGAGGCGCTAGGCCTGGAGGTAGGGCGTTTCAAGACCGGAACTCCGCCCCGAATCGACGGCCGCACGATCGACTACGACCGCACGGTCCGCCAGGACGGCGAGAGTCCGGGCTACCGGTTTTCGAGCTGGGAGCGGGCCGAGCTCGCCCCCCAGAGGCCATGCTGGCTCACTTGGGCCGGCGAGCCCTTGCAGGAGATCGTTCGAAGGAATCTAGAGCGCTCGGCGCTCTACGGGGGGGAGATCGCGGGTCGCGGTCCCCGATACTGCCCTTCGATCGAGGACAAGATCGTGAAGTTTCCCGACGCGGAGCGGCACCAGATCTTTCTGGAACCGGAGGGTCTGGCGACGGACGAAGTCTACGTCAACGGGCTGTCGACGTCGCTGCCCGCGTCCGTCCAACAGGAGATGCTGCGGACGCTTCCCGGTCTGGAGCGGGCCGCAATGACACGGATGGGCTATGCGATCGAATACGACTACTTTCCACCGCATCAGCTCCATCCCACGCTCGAGCTGAAGGCTCTGTCGGGGCTCTATTTCGCCGGCCAGATCAACGGTACGACGGGGTACGAGGAGGCCGCGGGTCAAGGGATCGTCGCCGGCGCGAACGCGGCCTTCGATGCGCTCGGCCGGGAGCCCCTGGTGTTGCGGCGCGACCAGGGGTTCATCGGAGTGCTGATCGACGACCTGGTGACGAAGGGAACGGACGAGCCCTATCGGCTCTTTACTTCGCGAGCGGAGTTCCGGCTGCTCCTGCGACAGGACAACGCGCTGGCGAGGCTTGGCCCGGTCGCTGCGGAGAGGGGGATGCTGACGGCACGCCAGCGGGCGCGGCTGGACGAGCGGCTGGCACTATCGGCCGCGGCGACCGAGTGGATGGATTCGACGAACGCGCGGCCTGACGAAGTGAATGCCGTTCTGCAGCAAGCGAATTCGGCGCAGCTGAGCGAACCCGTACGGATGAGTGCACTGCTGAAGCGCCCGAACGTTTCCGTCCAGGCTTTGCTGGACGCGCTCGGCCAGTCCCCACTCGGCGAGGTGTCGGATCACGAGCGAGAGGAAGTGCTGACCGGGGTCGAGATGGAGCTGCGGTATGCCGGATACCTCCGGCGAGAGCGGGAGCGGGCCGAGGCGTTGCAGCGGCAGGCGTCGTTCCCGTTGCCGGGTGACCTTCCATTCGGCGAGCTCCGGACGTTGTCGACCGAAGCTCGGCAGAAGCTCGCGCGGGTGCAGCCGCGGACGCTCGGCCAGGCCGGGCGGATCCCGGGGATCTCGCCGAGCGACCTGCAGAATCTGGTGCTGGAGGTGCGGAAGCGGCGAGCGAGCGGCGCGTAGAGGGGGATCTCCTCGCGTCCGGACTCCCGGTGTGTTCCACGTGAAACAAAGTTGGCGCTGAGGCGCTGGACTCGCCTGTACGCCGCCCGCTATATTGGCCGGCACTCCGGACCTTCGACCTGCGACCTGAGAACACGAGTGGCTCGGATTATCGCCATCGCCAACCAGAAGGGCGGTGTCGGCAAGACCACGACCGCCATCAACCTGGGAGCGTGTCTCGCCGTCGCGGAGCGCCGCACCCTCGTGATCGATATCGACCCGCAGGCCAATGCGACCAGTGGTCTGGGCGTGCCGAAAGAGCAGGTGACGCGCTCGATCTACGACGTCCTCGTCGAGGGGATGCCGGCGGCCGACACGATCACGCGGGAGGTACATTTCCCCCGCCTCGACCTACTTCCCGCGACCCGGGACCTGGTGGGCGTGGACGTGGAGCTGGTGACTCGCGCTCGCCGTGAGACGATCCTGCGGAGGGCGCTGGATCCATTACGGGACGCGTACGACTACATCTTGATCGACGCCCCTCCGTCCCTCGGGTTGCTGACTCTCAACACCCTGACGGCGGCGGACTCGGTGCTGATCCCGATCCAGTGTGAGTTCTACGCGCTGGAGGGTTTATCGCAGCTACTCAACACGGTTCGCATCGTCCAGCGCAACCTCAATCCCTCCCTACAGATAGAGGGTGTCCTCCTGACTATGTTCGACAGTCGGCTGAACCTGTCGCGCCAGGTGGCGGAGGAAGCGAAGGAGTATTTCGGGTCAAGGGTCTTCCGAACGCCGATTCCGCGGAACGTTCGCATCGCCGAGGCGCCGAGCTTCGGAGAGCCAATCGTACTCTACGATATCGTGTCGGCGGGAGCGAAGAGCTATCTGGCGTTGGCGCAGGAAGTGATTGCGCGGCAGGCGTCGGGAAGTGTGGAACGGGAGGCGCTCCCGATGCCCGGCGGGGGGGAGGAGTGAGCTCGGCGAGGGAGTCAAGCTCCGGCACCGGGGGGGACCCTAGAAAGAAGAGCCGCCTGGGCAAAGGGTTGGAGGCGTTGCTGGGCGAGTATCTTCCGGAGGAAGGGGTAGGGAGCGAGGGGTATCGGCAGGTGCCGGTGGGCGCGATTGTGGCGAACCCATTCCAGCCTCGTCGGGAGTTCCCGAAGGAGCAGCTCGGGGAGTTGGAGAGCTCGATCCGAGAAAACGGGCTGCTTCAGCCGCTCGTCGTCCGACCGACCGATCCGGCGTCGACGATGGGAGCGGAGTGGGAGTTGGTGGCGGGAGAGCGGCGGCTCCGGGCCGTGCGCCAGCTGGGCTGGAAGGAGGTGCCGGTCGTCGTTCGAGACATGGACGATCGGACGCTGTTAGTGCTGGCGATCGTCGAGAACGTGCAGCGGGCGGACCTGACGCCTCTGGAGGAGGCGGAGGGGTACCGGCAACTCATCGAGGATTTCGAGTACACGCAAAAGGAGGTAGCGGAGAGCGTAGGCCGTGAGCGCTCGACCATCGCCAACCTGCTCCGGCTGCTGCAGCTGCCGGCATCGGTTCAGCAGCTGGTATCGACTGGCCGGCTCTCGATGGGACACGCGCGAGCGATCCTGGGAATGGGCGATCACCGGCAGATGGCTGACCTCGCCCGGCGTGCGGCAGACGAGGGAATGTCGGTGCGGAACGTGGAGGAGCTGGTGCGTAGCTCCCGCCCGGGAGGGCGAAAGAAGCGGGAGGGTTCCGGTCGGCAGAACGCTACGGATCCACACGTGCGGCAGCTGGAGACGGAGTTGCAGCGCTACCTCGGAACGGAGGTAAGGATTCGCGTCTCAGGACGAACTTCGGGCCGGATCGAGATCCCGTTCTATGGTGTCGAGGACTTCGAGCGGGTGACAGAGTTACTCTTGGGTGCCGAGGCGACGAGGTCGTGACGATGCCGTGGTGGGGAGCGAGACGGGTCGGGCGCATGAACGAGGCGGCGGGGTCGGTCGCAGTCGCCCACATGAGCGGCCTCGGCAGGGCCGAGAGAGCAAGATGAAGGATCGCGGGCAGAAGGAACGCAGGAAGAAGAAGGCGCCACGTCGGATGACGTTCATCGTCGTGCCACATGGTCGGCGCGACGAGGGCACGCGCTCGTTCGAGGTCTCCTATCGACGGTTGAGGGCAACCGGGGCCCTGGTCCTCTTGCTCGTGCTTACGTGGATCGGGATGGCGGGATCCTGGCTTTGGGTCGGAAGTCAGGCCGCCAGGGTTCCGGGTCTGGAGGGAGAGGTCACGCGGATGGAAGAGGAGTTGGCGCAGGTCGGACAGCTGGGACTCGCGCTGCGCCAGCTCGAGGGTCAGTACCACCGGATGCGGGAGATGCTGGGGGCGAATCGTCCGGCCGATCCGGGAAGCATCTGGCTGCCCGCAATCGGCGAGTTGCCGCTGCCGGAGCCGATGTCCGACGAAGCGGCAGCGGACTCCGTGCCCAACGCATGGCCATTGACGCAGCGAGGCTTCGTTACCCGTGAGCACCTCGGTGTCATTCCCGGTCAGCATCCCGGTATCGATATCGCCGTGGCCGAGGGTTCCTACGTCCGAGCGGCCGGGATAGGTGTCGTCATCGAGGCGGGTGAGGACGACGTCTACGGAAGATTCGTGCGGATCAAGCACCCGGAAGGGTATGAATCGGTCTATGGTCACGCTTCCGAGCTCTTCGTAGTCCCCACCGATGAGGTCGAGCGTCACCAGGTGATCGCCCTGAGCGGGAACACCGGAACCTCGACTGCGCCCCACCTGCATTTCGAGATCTGGCAGGACGGTCACGCGATCGATCCGCGGCAGATCGTCGCCACACCCTGAGAACGGTTCCCTCGGCCGGACTCGATCCGGATCGAACAAGCGGACCACGTAAATCGAGAATCGCGGGCATCGATATCGAGGTGAGGCGCCCGCCCTGGAGGGTGACCCGTGATGAGGAGAGCATCTGCAGGGCTCACGCTGGGAATTGTTCTCCACAGTCGACTCTACTCCATATCGCATTGCCGCACAATGAGTTGCCGCTTTCCACAAAAGATAGCACCGGTTTTCCACGCGTTTTCTCCACAATCGTGGAAACGCGCGGCAGGGGTTGGGAAATGAACGTGATCGAGCTGAGGGAACGCCTCGACGGGCTGCTCCGTACAGCCGAGATCGCCGACTATCCGGATGCCTATAACGGGCTGCAGGTGGAATGCGGCACGGAGATCGAGCGAGTCGCTTTTGCTGTCGACGCCTCCCTGGTAACGATCGAAGCGGCGGTGGACGGCAGAGCGAACCTGCTGGTCGTCCACCATGGGCTTTTCTGGGGTGGAGGTGCCCCGTTGACAGAACGGCGGTACCGTCGGGTGCGTGCGTTGATCCAGGCGGACGTGGGACTCTACAGCGCACATCTTCCGCTGGACGCGCACCCGCAAGTCGGCAACAACGCCGTCCTGGCACGGAAGCTAGGTGTGGAGATCGAGGGGAGGTTCGGCGACTACAAGGGGACGGAGATCGGCATCTGGGGTCGGCTCGAGATGAGGCGAGAAGCGCTTGCCGCTCGGCTGGACGAGTTGCTGGGGAACCGGGTGCGGCTGATCGCGGGCGGACCCGAGCGGGTGCGCAACGTCGGTGTGATCACCGGGGGTGCCGGCGGGGAGGTAGCGGCCGCGCGTGCGGCTGGCCTGGACGCGTTCATCACGGGCGAAGGAGCTCACCACAACTATTTCGACGCGGTCGAGGGCAGCATCAACCTGTACCTCGGTGGGCACTACGCCACGGAGGTCTGGGGGGTTCGCGCTCTGGCAGAGTACTGTTCCCGTGAGCTGGGGCTCCAGACCTTCTTTATCGATCAACCTACTGGTTTGTAGGCGTTTCCACGACCGGTGTCGGCGACGTCCTCGCCTGCCTAGCGGCGCGTGGGCGGCAGGAGGGGATGGCCCGCAGAGGACTTCGGGCCCCCCGGTGGTCGACCCACCGGCTTCCCCGGCCAATCGGTCGATTTTGTCCGGCTGTCCTCGAGCTGTCGACCCGGGAGGTCCGTTGCCCCTCCGGGAGGTGGGCGCCGGTCGATGCGGCCGTCATGCAACTCCAGTAACCCGCAATGCGCTTCGATCACGCAGTCATTCTCGTACCGGATCTCGGGCGAGCCGTCGTGGCGTTCGAGGAGCTCGGCTTCAGGGTCGCCCCAGGGGGAGTCCATGACGGGGGTGCGACGCACAATGCCCTGATCGCACTGGCGGACGGGAGCTACATGGAGCTGCTGGCTTTCACGGGACGTCTGGTCTCCCGCGCCCTCCCGATGCTCGAGTCGGTCGGCCTCGGAAGGCTGCTCACTGGAAGTGGGGGGCGGGATCCGATGGCGGAGCGCTTCCGGGCACGCGCGCCACGACGGAGCGGATTGATCGACTTCGCCCTCCTACCGACGTCGATGGATGCCGATCTGACGAGAGCTCGGCGGGAGGGGGTGAGGATCCGCGGCCCGATTGAAGGCGGGCGCCTTCGGCCAGGGTACGCGCCGATCGCCTGGGAGCTGGGTCTGCCGGAGGCTCCGGAGCTGCCCTTTTTCTGCTCCGATTTGACGGATCGGAGCGAACGGGTCCCCTCCGGTGAGGTAACCCAGCATGCCAATGGAGTGACCGGGATCAGAGCAGTGACAGTTGCCGTGGAGAAGCTGGAGCCGAGCTCTGCGCGCTATCGGGCGATGTTGGGCGTCGAGCCGGAGCCGGCTGCGTTGGGAGGGACGGGGGTGGCGCGTGGCCGCATCTTTCGGATTGAAGGCGTGGAGGTAACGGTGGCGACGACCGAGGATCCGACGCATGCAATGTGGCGGCACCTTCGGGAGCGCGGAGAGGGTCCGTTCGAATTGACCCTGACCGTGGAAGCCCCGAGCCGCACGGGCGTAGCGGAAGTGTGCGGCGCGCGCTTGAACCTCATCCTGGATCGACCACGGTCGCTAGCGTGACGAATGATCTCGATGTGATCGTCGTCGGGCTCGGCGCGTCAGGCGGTGCGGCTGTATACCACTTTGCAGATCGGGATGCGAAGGTGCTCGGCAGCGACCGATTCGATCCGCGCCGATCCACCGCACCGAAACGGGTCATCGCATCGCGAATCCTTGGTGAGGCGTATTTCGAAGAACAGAGCTCCGATTGGCGGCGATCAAGGTTGATTCGCGAGCCTCTCTGCCTCCGCGCGCATGTCGGGAAGAGCCGGTTCATGCTCGGCATATTCGGCCCTTTCCAGGGCGATCTCGGAGTCGTAGCTCTCCAGGAATTGCGAGTAGAGGGAGGCAGCTTCCTCGGAGTTCCCCAACATATTCTCCGCCTGCCCGGCGGTGATCAGGCCGAAGAGATGGTTCGGTTCGCGGGCGAGGATCTCTCCGGCTGTCTCGCGAGCCGCGGCGGGGTCGTTGCTGACGAGCTCGAGGACCGCGAGATGGTAGAGCCCGTCGTTGTCTAGCTCACCGACCATCCCATAGGCGGAAATCGCCATCGGGACGAACGACATGGCCTGAGCCGTGTCGCCCGCCGACAGCGTCCGCATCACTCGGTCGTACAGGTTGCCAGCCGCCTGCTCCGGCGTCATCGTGCTGAGGTCGGGCGGATTGGCGCCGCTGGCGGGACCGGTGATCGGCGGTGCGGCTACCGACTCGGGTTCGGACGAAGTGAAACGTGGTGCGACGATGGCCGCAGCCAGTGCGATCATGGCCGCACCCGCGATGTACCATGGAAGGCTGCGGCTTAGCCCGGGTGAGCTGCTTCCGGTGCTACCGTCCGCGGCGGTACCCGCGATCGGGATCCCACACATGTTACAATAGCGACCGCCGGCAGGGATCGAATTCCCACACCCGGCGCATTTCCGTCCCTGCTCGAGCGTTCCCCCACATTGCGAGCAGAACTTTCCGGTTTCCTTTCGACTACCGCAGGCCGCACACGTCTTCGGCATCCAAGCTTCCTTGGGCTCTGGTGACTGAACCGGTAAATGTAGGCCGGCGTGGAGGCTGGCTCAAGCGCTCCCCCTTGCCGCAGCTGCCGAACGGGACGGGCGGACTGCCGAGGACGGGGCACGCGGGCCGTGATGCACCAGTGAAGTAGAGGTCGTCGGCGCACGCCGATGTCACCTCGAGTCGCTCCATCATGACGACGGGAGGTCCACTGGCGCCGCTCGAAGCGGGGCATCATGATGCCCGTTGGTGGAGCCCGGACCAAAGGAGCGCGGTCGTGCAGAGGAACGAACGAGTAGATCGATGAGCGGACCGTTCGGAATAGGCGTCATCCAGCGCGCTGTCGGCGTGGACAAGGAGTCAACTCTGGCGGTTCATGAGGAATCGATCCGGGAGGCCGTAGCCCGTGGCGCTCAGGTCGTGTGCCTTCAAGAGCTGTTCGATGCGCCGTACTTTTGCAAGGTGACCGATGCGGAGCGCTTCGACCTGGCCGAACCGATTCCAGGGCCGACGGTCAGTCGGATGCAGGGGTTGGCGAGCGAGTTGGGGGCGGCCATCATCGTTCCGATTTTCGAGCGCCGTGCTCCCGGCGTTTACCACAACTCGGCGGCCGTCGTGGACGCGGATGGCGCGCTCCTCGGTGTCTACCGGAAGATGCACATCCCCGACGATCCGCTCTACTTCGAGAAGTACTATTTCACTCCGGGCGAGATCTATCAGCACGGAGCGTCCGCCGAAGGTCCCAGTGGCTTTCGAACGTTCGACACACGCTTCGGCAGAATCGGGGTTCTGATCTGCTGGGACCAGTGGTATCCCGAGGCAGCGCGGATCACTGCGCTCATGGGGGCGCAGGTTCTCTTCTACCCGACCGCGATCGGGTGGCATCCCTCCGAGAAGGAGGAGTGGGGGAAGCCTCAGGCCGACGCATGGCGTACGATCCAGCGAAGCCATGCGATCGCGAACGGCGTCTACGTGGCGGCGGCGAATCGTGTAGGATACGAGCCCGAACCGGGAACCGATGGGATCGAGTTTTTCGGGCATTCGTTTGTTTGCGATCCTTTCGGGAGGCTGCTGGCCGAGGCAGGCACCGAGCCGGAGATCCTGATCGCCGAGTGTGATCCCGCTCAGATCGAGTACACTCGCCGGAACTGGCCCTTCCTGCGCGACCGTCGGATCGACGCGTACCCACCAATCCTCAACCGGTACATCGGGTGATCGGGGTGCCGGCTCCCCGATGGCCCGCGGAGTGGGAGCCGCACCACTCGACCTGGATCGGCTGGCCACACCATGAACCCGACTGGCCGGGGAAGCTCGAAGCGGTCGAGTGGGTCTACGTCGAGATCGTACGGGTACTTCACCGCCATGAACGGGTCGAGATCCTCGTGCCAGACGAGCGAGCCAGGGACGGCGCCGCGGCGCGCCTGATCGCGCACGACGTGGATCTCGGACGCTGCGGTTTCCACCTCGTTCCGACGGATAGGGTCTGGCTGCGCGACTCGGGGCCCACAGGGGTCTACCAACCCGATGGATTCGAGTGGCTCCGGTGGCGGTTCAACGGGTGGGCGAAGTACAGCAATCATCGGCGCGACGAGCGCGTCGGCGCCGCGATTGCGGAGCTCACTGGCCTCCCGTCCGACGTTCCGCGTCGGCCCACTGGAGAAGTCCTCGTCCTGGAGGGCGGCGGCATCGAAACGAATGGAGCGGGGGCGATGCTCGTCACCGAGGAGTGGCTGTTGTCGGACTCGCAGCTCCGCAACCCCGGGATGGGTCGCGAAGACTATGAGGATGCGTTCGCCCGGTACCTCGGTGTTGAACGCACGATCTGGTTGGGCGACGGGATCGTCGGGGACGATACTCACGGCCACGTCGACGACCTGGCCCGCTTCACGGCCAAGAACACGATCGCCCTGGCGCATGAGCGGAACCCCTTCGACGAGAATCATCGCAGAACCCTGGGCAACTTTCGCAGGCTGGAAAGGGAGGCCGAAACGTTCCCAGACGGGCTCACGATCGTCGAGCTTCCGTTCCCTCGTCCCGTCCTGATGGACGGCCAGCGCCTGCCGGCGAGCTATGCGAATTTCTACATTGCGAACGGCGTGGTGCTGGTCCCGACCTTCAACGACGTCAACGATCGCGTCGCCCTGGGCACGCTGGCGGAGCTCTTCCCGGATCGCGAAGTCATCGGGATCCACTCCGTCGATCTCGTCTGGGGACTGGGCACCCTGCACTGCCTGACGCAGCAGCAGCCAGTCGGGTAGAAGCGATCAGTGATCCGCGATCAGGGGCGAGGTCAGGAGTCGGGGACGTTGCGGCGCAGCTCATCGAGCCACACGGTGGCCTCCGCGTCGGTGGGAGCGCGCCAATCGCTTCGCGGGGACAGGGAGCCTCCGGATCCGACCTTGGGACCGTTCGGCATGGCAGATCGCTTGAACTGGCTGATCGCGAAGAAGCGATAAACGAACACCTCGAGCCACTTTCGGATTGTCGACAGATCGTAGGCGATGCGCTTGTCCGGGGGAATCAGCGCCGGCCACTCGCCGTGCTCGGCGTCACCCCATGCGTGATGAGCGAGGAAGGCGACCTTGCTGGGAGGAAATCCGAAGCGGCTGATGTAGTAGAGGTTGAAGTCCTGCAGTGCGTACGGACCGATCATCGCCTCGGTGCTCTGGATCACCTCGTCCTCCGCGCCGGAAGGGACGAGTTCCGGCGAGATCTCGGTGGAGAGGATGGAGATCAGAACGCGATTCGCCTCATCGCCGAACTCCTCTCGACCCACGACCCATCGGATCAGGGACTGCACCAGGGTCTTCGGTACCGAGGCATTGACGTTGTAGTGCGACATCTGGTCGCCCACGCCGTACGTCGACCATCCAAGTGCAATCTCGCTCAGGTCGCCCGTACCGAGCACCAACGCATTGTGGTGATTCGCCAACCTGAAGAGGTGCGAGGTTCGCTCTCCCGCCTGGACGTTCTCGAAGGTGACGTCGTGAAGGGGGTCACCCTCGGCGAAGCCGTGACCGATGTCCTGCAGCATCTGCGTCGCACTCGGCCGGATATCGATCTCCTCGGCCGTTACGTCCAGCGCCGCCATCAACCGATGAGCGTTCGCGCGGGTCAGCTCGCCGGTCGCGAATCCGGGCATGGTGTACCCCAGGATATTCCGACGCGGGAGCCCGAGCCGATCCATCGTTCGCGCCGCGACGATCAGGGCCTGGGTCGAGTCCAGTCCTCCCGAGACCCCGATCACGACCCGCTCGATCCCGGTGCTCGCGAGACGCTTCATCAGACCGTGCACCTGAATGTTGTACGCCTCGAAACACCGGGCGTCGAGGTCCAGTGGGTCACTTGGGACGTAGGGAAAGCGCTCGACTCTCCGGTGAAGCGGAACGTCGCCCTCTGGGGGTCGTAGCTCGAACGCGATGCGGCGGATCCTCCGCACCTGTTCGGCCAGATGCCTGGCGCTATCGGCGAAAGTGGTGAAGCGACTGCGGTCCTGGACGAGGCGATCGAGATCGATGTCGCCGAACACGACCTGCTCCTCGCTCGCGAATCGTACGGATTCGCTGACGAGATCGTTGTTCTCGTAGATCAGCGCGTGCCCGTCCCAGGCGAGATCCGTCGTCGACTCGCCCTGTCCAGCGGCCGAGTACAGATACGCTGCGATACAGCGACCGGATTGCGCAGCGCAGAGCCGGTGGCGGTATTCGGCCTTCCCGACGGTGATGTTGCTCGCGGAGAGGTTCGCGAGGATTGTCGCGCCCGCGAGCGCTCCAAAGGTGCTCGGCGGTACGGGCACCCAGACGTCCTCGCAGATCTCGACGAAGAGGGCGAAATGGGGGACGTCCACGGCGTCGAAGACGAGGTCGTTCCCAAAGGGCACCGGCTGGTCGAACAAAGTGACCTCGTCGAAAGGCACGTCGCGACCGGGTGTGAACTGGCGCGGCTCGTAGAACTCGCGGTAATTGGGGAGGTAGCTCTTCGGAACGATCCCGAGCACACGGCCCCGATGGATCACGACGGCGCAATTGAACAGCATTCCATCGAACCGAAGGGGCGCACCGACGAGGAGGACGGGCGTCAGGGAGCGGCTTCCCTCGACGATCGTCGCAAGCCCCTCCAGGACCCCTGCGAGAAGGGCATCCTGCTGAAAGAGATCGTCGTTACTGTAGGCGGAGACGCCGAGCTCGGGGAAGAGGGCGACGCCAGCGTTCTCAGCCGACGCCCGACCTGCAAGGCCGAGGATGTGCTCGACGTTGAACGCGGGGTCGGCGACACGCACGTGCGGGACGCAAACGGCGGTTCGAACGAAGCCGTGGCTGTAGATGGAGTGAAAGGATCGGCTCATCGTCCCCTTGCCGCAGGCGTCCAACGATTCGAAGCGAAAGGTCGGCGGAAAGTGTGCCGCGGGCAAGCGGGAGCCGGATGGTGACCCAGGTGAGCGGTTCGCGATCGAGTGATCGGCCGCGGATTCCGACTGTAGACGCCAAGCGGCGGCGACCCCCCGATATAGGGGCAGGCGCCGCCGCTTTTTCAGTTGGGGAGGCTCGACCGATCGATATGCTCAGAGGTGTGCCTCCACTCGTTCTTTTCGATTGGGGCCGCTGCCCTAATGACGGATTCCAACTCGCTGGTGCCACCGGTTGTGCTCGGCGCTCTTCTCGAGTCGCAATTCGAGCCGGTACTGCACGTCGAGCGGCCGGCGTGCCGCGAGATCGTCGTATTTTCGGTCGAGCTGCCGATGAAATTCATCGTGCTCCCGATCGTAGGACCGCCCCGCCGGATAATCGTTCCGGTCCCTGGAGTCATACCGATCCCTGGAATCGTAACGGTCTCTGGAGTCGTAGCGGTCGTCGGCGTAGATGAGCCCGCCACGCACGCCACGGACCCATCCCTTCTCCACGCACCATCTCATCCCGTGGACGGGGTGACCCGAGCCGTTGCGGCAGAAGGGCGGCCCGTTACCGCGCTTGGCCGAGCCCCTACCCTGTGCCGACAGGTCCGAGGCGGACAGGGCCAAGGCGAAAGCAAGACTCAGCAAAAGAACCACGTGAAGTCGACTCGACATTGGTACCGTTCCGTTGGAGTCCATCAAAGCTGATCCCTTAGGGGCCCTCCGAGGGCAAGGCCGGTGCCATTTGTTTTCGTCTAATTGACTGGGATTATTGGCGATCGGCGTCCTCCTTTCGGGACGAGATCGAGCCCTTCGCGAGGACAGGGGCCCCTGCCCCGACTCCGCCAGGATGGGCGCGACCTGCCGTTCGCGCGGTATGCCGGACACTGGGTCGAAGCCGCTGGTTAATCGCGGATTGTCACTACGGGCTCATGATGGCACTCGAAGCAGGTGACTTTGAGCGGGAAGCGGACTCCCTCCTCGGACTTCACCGGGAGCTCGGTGCCGCACCTGGGGCACTTCCCATCGAACTGTTGAACCCGATACTCTGATCGCCACTGCTTGAACGCCAAGACGACCCCGGTGACGATGGCGACCGCTGCCCAGGGGATATGGGGCGGGATGAAGACGACCCCGGCGCCGATGAAGAGGAAGAGAATCAGGAAGCCGGCGGCCCGGGTGGCGCGTTCACCGGTGGATCGGCGCTGGGCCATCATCGAGCCAGCGACAGGGGAGTGGCCACCAAGGCGGATGTCGAGGTCGAGCGTCTGGGTCATCGTCCATGGATCGAGAGACTGAGGGGCCTGGCCGCCGCGGGCGGATGGCGGAGGATGTCCAGACCAACCGGATCGCGCAAGCGGACGGCTGCTACCGATCGCACCAACACTCCCGAGCGTCGTCGTGCCTCATGCCAAAGATCAGCGCCGGACTGCTTCTGTTTCGACGGACTTCGGGAGGGATCGATCTTTTCCTCGCCCATCCCGGTGGACCATTCTGGAAAAAGAAGGAGGAAGGGGCGTGGACGATCCCGAAGGGGCTGGTCGAAGTCGACGAAGAGCCGCTCGAAACAGCGATCAGGGAATTTCGTGAGGAGACGGGGATCGATCCCGTCGGGCCGTTCCTGGATCTCGGGGACATTCGTCAGAAGGGTGGGAAGGTGGTTTACGCCTGGGCGTGGGAGGGCGACGCGGATGCCTCTTCGGTCGTCAGCAACCTGTCGAGAATCGAAAGGCCGCGCGGCAGCGGGCGATGGCTCGAGTTCCCGGAGGTCGATCGGTGCGGTTGGTTCGATCCGGAGCGGGCCAGGGTTCTGCTGAACCCCGCGCAGGCTGAACTCGTAACACGCCTCGCGGATCTGCTAGAAGGCCGAAGATAAATCGCGCAGCTCTGCGTTACGCTTCCTCGCCGCTCCCTGCGGCGTACGAA
>WHSP01000350.1 GCA_009380025.1 Gemmatimonas sp.
GTGGCCTTCGCCGTGACATGAGCGGCTCGGCTCTCCCATTGTGAGTGTGACGATGCTGCAGCGTTCGCGTGAAGCTACGGCCCGCGATCTTGCTCCCTCCGAAGAGGCTCTCGACACCCCGCTCGGCCGCCAAGGTCTCCCCCGACGACAGGGGTCTGCTACTGGGCGCTCCGGTGCCTACCCAGGCGGGACTCACACCCACTGGCTTGGTCCAGCTTGCAGGACACAACACGAGCCGACCCTAGTGACCGCTCGCAGTTGCCGTGTCACCCGACCGGGTGGAATCTCCTCGCACGCGGGATCTGAGGTGCGAGGTGAGGCTCGGTGTCCGTGTGGTATGTCACTCTGGGTCTAGGCGGATCACCCAGGCAGCAGGGGAGGTGTGCCATGTCGCCACGACACGTGGAACGGCAATGGAACCAGTTCACCGGGGCCCTGCAGACTGCGTTGACCCGCGAGGAGGTTGCGCGGAGCTATCTCGACTCCGTCGGACACGTGATCCATGCGCCAGCCCTGGGCCACTACGAGCTCAGCGAGGACGGCGCCATGGTGGATGTGCGGGCCACCGTCACGGGCGAGATGCTGCAGGAGTACGAGGAGTACGGCCGAGAGGACGACCCGGTCCTGAGCTTCGTGGCCCAACATCAGCGCCCGATCGACTCTTCTCGGGTGGTCTCCCCTGAGGTGTGGGAGGCGTGTGGCGCCCGCAACGCCCTCGGCACCGCCGGCTACGGGCACTCGCTGGAGGCGCCGATCATCGTCTCGGGGCTGCTCTTCGGGACCATCAATTTCGCTCGCCCCGCCAAGGAGCGAGCGTTCGACAACGCGG
>WHSP01000351.1:0-361 GCA_009380025.1 Gemmatimonas sp.
GAATTCAATGCTGTTCCGTTCGGCTGCCATCTCTACCACTGTCATTCGGTACCGCTGAAACGACACATCCACAAAGGTCTCTACGGGGTGTTCATCGTCGACCCTGATCCGTCGCGCCATCCCGAAAATGCGGACGCGGCGCGGTCTCGTCTGCTCGGTACTCCGCAGAACATGCGTTGGCAGGAGTTCGTCCTGGTGATGAACGGCTTCGACACCAACTTCGACAACGAGAACGAGGTTTATGCCGTCAACACCGTGGCCCACGCCTATTCCAAGCGGCCGATCCGTATCGAGCGGAAACGTCCCGTGCGGGTGTATCTGGTCAATGCGACCGAATTCGATCCGGTAAACTCGTTCCATC
>WHSP01000351.1:371-826 GCA_009380025.1 Gemmatimonas sp.
CCCTGACGCCGAGCCTGCGCACGATCGATACCGTCATGCAGTGTCAGGCGCAGCGCGGAATCCTGGAATTCACCTTCGCCGATCACGAGCCGGGTCTCTACATGTTCCATGCCCACCAGAGCGAGTTCGTCGAGCTGGGCTGGATGAGCTTTTTCGAGGTGCTGGAATGAAACGGCAATGGATTTTCGCTGGGGGACCGCTCCTGCTGCTGGCGCTGGCCATTGGCGCGGTCCAGGTCCTCGATCCGCTGGATCGGCTTGGCGCATCTGCGCCGCCCGTGGAGGAGCTGACCGTTGAGCGCGCGATTCTCGATGAGAACGGCATTTCGGTGAGGGTGCGTGCGGACGGTTCGGAGCCCGTGACGATCGCCCAGGTCCAGGTCGACGATGCCTTCTGGAGCTTCGCTCAGCGTCCGACCGGACCGCTCGGCCGCCTGGAGCCCGCCTGGCTCGATA
>WHSP01000352.1 GCA_009380025.1 Gemmatimonas sp.
GATATCGCATGTGCAGAGTCGGCGGAACTCAGCGCGCCGGCGGCGCAGGGTGCAGGCCCGGCACCGGCAGGCCGGGCACTGGGGTCCGCGGTCTGAGCCGATGTTCACCTCGGCGAAGATCAGCTACGAGATCGGCGGCAACGTCGAGGCGACCCCGTTCGGTGGGATCTTCGCGATGCACCGCCTGGTCACCAGGCTCGGTCTGGTGAAGAAGATCGACGCCGACCTGGAGCTGTTGAAGATCCACCTGCCGTATCACGAGTCCGACCATGTGCTCAACCTGGCCTACAACGTGCTCACCGGCGGCACCCGTCTGGAGGACATCGATCGTCTCCGCAACGATGTGTCGTACATGAACGGGCTGGGCACCAGGCTGATCCCGGACCCAACCACGACGGGGGACTTCCTGCGCCGCTTCACCGAGGCCGACCTGCTGGTGCTGATGGATGCGATCAACTCGGTACGGCCGAGGTTGTGGCAGGGCCGGGGCGGTGAGCTTCTCGGTGAGGTGGCCTACGTCGACGTGGACGGCACGATCGTGCCTACCACGGGCGAGCTCAAGCAGGGCATGGACATCTCCTACAAGGGGATCTGGGGCTACGCACCGTTGCTGGTCACGTTGGCCAACACCCGGGAGATGCTGTTCCTGGTCAACCGGTCGGGCAACGCGCCCAGCCATCTGGATGCGGCGCGGTGGATCGACCGGGCGATCGACCTGGTCTGCCGCTATACGCCGCGGGTGTGTGTGCGCGGGGACACCGACTTCTCCCTGACCGCCAACTTCGATCGGTGGGCCGAGAAGACCGATTTCATCTTCGG
>WHSP01000353.1:0-528 GCA_009380025.1 Gemmatimonas sp.
GGCTCCGTGGCCTGCACGCCCGGTTCCGCGACCCCGATCTCGACCCGCCGACGATCCACACGCGGCTCGCCGACATCGACCCCCAAGCGCCCCGGATCGTCGATGACTGGCCCAACCTGGGCACACAGATGTGACGGCACTGCTACCAGGGCGCCTCACGAAAAGTCACGGGGCTTGCTCCATCTCGCGTCTCCCCCGTTCCTGATCCTCCACAGCTGTCGGCGTCAGCATTAACCTTGTTCACGACGAGCCGCAGCGTCTCAGCGTGATACTTCTCGACCTCCTCGATGGTCGTCCCGTCGAGAAGGATCTTGTCCGCGCTCACCTTGGCCGGGCAAAACATGCGACCTGACCTGGCAGTTCGCGTCGTGGGCGGTGACGGGTTCGAACCGCCGACCCCTGCGTTGTAAGTGCCGTCCGGGGGAATTCGCTGAACTGCGTAAACGGGCGTTCTCGCAGTTCAGCGACCCTTTCTGCGTAGTCTCATCCAGTCTCTCTTGATCCCAATTCGGCCGTCGTCTGTTGGAT
>WHSP01000353.1:538-806 GCA_009380025.1 Gemmatimonas sp.
TATTTATTGGATTCTCTGGACCCCTGACCCCTGCACTTTTGGGTGCAGGTCAAACCGTGACGCGGTTTGGTCGGTGCAGGGGTCAACGCACGCAATGACATGTTGGATTTCGGATCTACGACGAGACGAACTACGATGCAGCCAAGAAGTCACTCGACCCCAACGGAACCTTTCCCAACCCGTACGCGAAGCTGGGCAACACCGGCTGATCTGGCCTAACTTTTGCGGCGGTGTAGGTTGCAATCCGGTTTCGGCTTACCAAGAAGGG
>WHSP01000354.1 GCA_009380025.1 Gemmatimonas sp.
GGACCTGATCAATAAGAAGAACTGGGAACCGATCTGGGAGCATGGCCGTGATGCATGGGTCGAGCTCACGGATCCCGAAGGAACCTCGATGCGGTGGAGGCTGCAGGGGGAGTACTTCGAGGCAAGCCATTACGAGGGCCACCGGCGGCGCTTCGAGCCCAAGTATTACCTAGGACACCAGTTCGGATGGCCCACGCCTCCCTACAATCCGGGCCTCGAATGCGAGGGCGTCGTCGCCGGGACCATCAACCATTTCGGGCGGCCGTTTCCCCACTGCAAGGCACATTTCGAAGGTGGAAAGTGCGTCGCCGCCGAAGGTGGAGGCGAGTACGGGGACAAGTGGCGTGAGGTCATGGAGCTGACCAAGGACATCCAGTACCCCGAATACCCAGAGCCAGGCCTGTTCTGGCTTTGGGAGGTCGCCATTGGTACCCACCCCAAGATGTCTAGGCCGGCCCATGCCTTCACCCTTGCCGGCCATGCCGCCATGTACGAGCGGCTGCGCTCGGGAATCATCCACATGGGAATCGGTACCGGCAACGCCAATGTCTCCGAGCCGTGGGCGGAGGAGCATGGGCACCCGTGGGGTCATCTCCACATCCATCTGCAGTTCCCCACGTACACGCTTCACACGGCCAAAGGCGAGGAGATCGTGGTCATCGAAGATGGCCACATCAAGGCCCTCGATCATCCGGAGGTCAAAGACTTAGCCTCACAGTACGGGGATCCGGAGCAGCTTCTCGCCGAAGCCTGGACACCTCCAATCCCGGGGATTTCGGTGCCCGGGGACTACTGGAAAGACTAT
>WHSP01000355.1 GCA_009380025.1 Gemmatimonas sp.
TCATCTGCGCCTGCTGGTCGCGTGTTCCCCGCCCACGCGGGGATGAACCGCCGAGGAAGTCAGTCACTTGCTGCCAGATAGCGTGTTCCCCGCCCACGCGGGGATGAACCGGTTCCGTTCGATTCCGAGTTGTGGGCAGAGTGGTGTTCCCCGCCCACGCGGGGATGAACCGGCTGTTCAGCTTGCGCACCAGCGTGCTCTTGCGTGTTCCCCGCCCACGCGGGGATGAACCGTCTGTGGCGCTCTTGCGTTCGGCTGTGCGGGCGTGTTCCCCGCCCACGCGGGGATGAACCGGCGTATATGGCTGGACTGCCTGCCGACAAGGCGTGTTCCCCGCCCACGCGGGGATGAACCGCGCGGCGCGGCCGGGGCGATCAGCCCGCTGGAGTGTTCCCCGCCCACGCGGGGATGAACCGAAAAAAACCCGGCCCTTGCAAGTACCGGGGAAGTGTTCCCCGCCCACGCGGGGATGAACCGATTCTTCACGGAACTATGGCGAATGGCGAAAAGTGTTCCCCGCCCACGCGGGGATGAACCAAGATCACCGACGACACACGCGCGCTTGAGCAGGTGTTCCCCGCCCACGCGGGGATGAACCGCGTGCGCGCCGCGCTGAACTTGGCAGCAGACAGTGTTCCCCGCCCACGCGGGGATGAACCGCCACTACCAGCTTGCCGCGTCCGGCCGGATGGGTGTTCCCCGCCCACGCGGGGATGAACCTCCAGCAATTCGAGTTTTTCACCCGCCCGCGCCGTGTTCCCCGCCCACGCGGGGATGAACCGGGCATCTGGAGCGTTTGG
>WHSP01000356.1 GCA_009380025.1 Gemmatimonas sp.
CCTTCTTCAACCAGCGCATCGACCCCGGGGCCGTCGAACGCCTCGAACGCCTTGTGGCCGCCGACTTCGAGCGGATGGAGTACACGGACGCGGTGGCCGCCCTGGAGAAGGCGGTGGAGGGCGGCGTCGCCTTCGAGTTCCCGGTGGCCTGGGGCATGGACCTCCAGTCCGAACACGAGCGGTACCTGACCGAGACGCTGGTCGGCCGGCCCGTGGTGGTCATGAACTACCCGAAGGAGATCAAGGCCTTCTACATGCGCCAAAACGACGACGGGCGCACGGTGGCGGCCATGGACGTGCTCGCCCCCGGCATCGGCGAGATCGTGGGCGGCAGCCAGCGGGAGGAGCGGCTCGACGTGCTCGACCGCCGCATCGCCGAGATGGGCCTCGAGCAGGAGGCCTACTGGTGGTACCGGGACCTGCGCCGCTACGGCACCGTCCCCCACGCGGGTTTCGGGTTGGGCTTCGAGCGGACGATCATCTACGCCACGGGGATGGCCAACATCCGCGACGTGATCCCCTTCCCGCGCACTCCCAACAACGCCGACTTCTAGCCCCGGGCCAACCGGCGTCCTCCACACGCGATTGGCGTGGGTCAGGGACGCCGGAACGGTGCTGCCGGCCGGACGCCGGCCCGTCAGGCCTCGAGCGGGAGCTGCACCTCGGCCAGGCGGCGCTCGGCGAGGGCCACGTAGTCGGCCTCGGTGTCGAAGCCGACGTAGCGGCGCCCCGTCTGCGCCGCCGCCAGGGCGGTGGAGCCCGCCCCCATGAACGGGTCGAGGACCAC
>WHSP01000357.1 GCA_009380025.1 Gemmatimonas sp.
CATGATCGGAGCGTTTGACGATTTCAGTTTCGAGATGCGGCAGGATTTTCGCAAGCGCCTTCTGGAATTCCGGCCCCTGATAGCCGCCATCGGCAAACAGCTTCTTCAAGAACGGATGCATCCCGAACAGAGTGGCAAGAAGCAGGATGCCGCCGTCGCGGTCCTGGATGTCGGCGGGATGAACGATCGCGTGCAGCAACAGACCCAGCGTATCTACGAGAACATGGCGCTTCTTGCCCTTGATCTGTAGAGTCGAGGAAGGGCGCGGTGACGCTTCAGAGTGCGTTCCGTCTCCCTTCCCCGCTCATCAAACCGGACGTGCGGATTTCCCGCATCCGGCTTTCCGACTGGTTTCATCGTAAGGCCCACGGCGGCGACCGTCCGCGCTCGCGTCGAAGGCATCGCACGGCCAGTTCACCGTAGACATGCTCACGGGAGAATTGGTCTGTGCCACGCCCTTGCACTTTGTGCCGTTTGCGGAGGAAGTTTCTTGCGCGGTCATAGACATGCTGATCGACGGCTGCGGAATCCGAGGCAAAGCGGCCAGTGATTCCGATCGAAGGCGGCCACCCTGTTGATGGGGTGAAGCGGGGTCCGTTGTCGGCAGTCTGAGCGAGGCAAGGTCGCTCCCTTTGCAGTTCCAGCAGGGGAGGCCCGATGCCCGCCGAAAGATTGCCGATGCGCAAGGTCCGTGAAGTTCTACGCCAGAGGTACGCCTGCGGGGCGAGTGAGCGGGTGATCGCTCAATCGCTGGGGATCGGCCGCACTGCGGTCGGGGAGTACATC
>WHSP01000358.1 GCA_009380025.1 Gemmatimonas sp.
GGCGGGGCCATCTCACATCCAGATCGTCGGCAACACCGGTGACGCCTTCATCTGCAAGATGAACGACGGGCAACACACCATCGCCTCGCTCTACGAGGCGTTCGCACCGGAGAAGGCCTACGCCCTCGCACAACGCCTGGAGATCCACCACACCCCCAAACACGGGTCCTGGCTCAACATCGCCGAGATCGAACTCTCCGCGTTGACCCGCCAATGCCTGGATCGCCGCATCGGCGAGCTGGACACCCTCAACAGCGAGCTCGACGCCTGGCAACGCGACACCAACACAGACCAGCGACAGGTCGACTGGCAGTTCACCACCGCCGACGCCAGGATCAAGCTACGCTGACGCGTAGCGCCTGTTGGTACCGGTAGTCCAGCGATCTGGTACCGATGTTCGGTCGAGTTGGTACCGGTCGCTGGCCGGGCGGCCCCGACTGGTTGCCGGGGCCGCCTGTGTGGGGCGGGGTGCTACTCCCAGTAGGTCTCGCTGGTGCGGGTCTGGTCGTGGCGGAGTTTGCGCATGTCGAGGTCGCCGAGGTTGATCGTGCGTGCTCGGTTCGCGAGCCGGTTCACGATCGAGTCGGCGGCGACTCGGTCTGGTAGTTCGGCGACCCAGTGGGCTGGGCCGGTCTGGGAGGCGATCATGGTCGGCAGCCGGTGGTCCCGGTTGGCCAGGACGGCGAACAGGTCGGCTGCGGCGTCGTGGTCGATGCCGACGGTGAGGAAGTCATCGATCACGAGCAGGTCCACGTTCGACAGAGCGTTGAGC
>WHSP01000359.1 GCA_009380025.1 Gemmatimonas sp.
CGACCGGAGGCTCGGCCCCGCGTTCCGCTTCTTCAACCGGCATCGGGTCACGGACGAGAAGGGGAAGGTGCTCGGCTACAAGGACCTCGATCGCCTTCGTGAGAACCTCGGGCCGGTGTTGCTGCGCCGCACGCGGACCTCGGTGATGAAGGATCTCCCGGAGCGTACGACCGAGATCGTTCGCATTCCTCCCACCGCGGAGCAGCTCGACCTCGAGCTCGCCCAGATGAAGGTCGTCAGCTCGATTGTCAACAAGAAGTACCTCTCGGAGATGGATCTGCTTCGGTTGCAGAAGGCGCTGCTGCTCGCCCGCATGAACGCGAACAGCACCTTCCTTGTCGACAAGCAGGAGCCTGGTTACTCGAGCAAGCTCGCGCGCCTTGCCGAGCTCTTCGAGGAGCTTGCCGCCGAGGACGCCCGTAAGATCGTGCTGTTCTCCGAATGGACGACGATGCTCGGGCTGATCGAACGGCACATCGAGCGGCTCGGTCTCGCGTATGTCCGTCTGGACGGCTCCGTGCCACAGAAGAACCGGCAGCGCCTGGTGGACCGGTTTCAGCGGGATGCCGCGTGCCGTCTGTTCATCACCACGAATGCAGGATCCACCGGGTTGAACCTCCAGGCGGCGAACACGGTCATCAACGTCGATCTGCCGTGGAATCCGGCCGTGCTCGAACAACGGATCTCCCGCGCGCACCGGATGGGACAGAAGAATCCTGTCCAGGTCTACCTTCTCGTCACGGAAGACACGATCGAAGAGAAGCTACTG
>WHSP01000035.1 GCA_009380025.1 Gemmatimonas sp.
GGCATCGTGGAGCTCGTCGACATCGTCCGCCGTTGGCCACGCCTCGTCGCGGACTCGCTCGATCGCATCCGGATCCAGGGCGGCGAGATCGTTGGAGGAGGATGGCTCCAATGCCCGACGTGTGTAGACCGCTTGCGCACGGCGCTCCTCGAGGGGTGCATCGTCGAGAAATTCATACACGCGCGCATTGACGATCTGAGATGCGAGAGGCGACGGCTCGGTCGTGTCTCGCGCGACGAGCTTCAACTCTCCGGCGAGCACCTTCTGAAGCACGGCCTCGAGTGCCGGAAGATCCATCGCCTCTTCGAGGCAGTCGCGGATTGTCTGCGTCACCAGTGGGTGCTCGGGGATCTCCCGCGCCCCGACGACGTGCTCCAGACACGCGGTCGCGTCCGGGAAGACGGAGGACAACAGGTCCTCGGCGATCATCCGCTGGATCTGCGGCGGTGTCCGACGTCCGTTGCGTGTCCTGGGAATCGTCAACGCCAGCATCGCGACCCAACGCCAACGCGTTTGGAAGATCGGCGAGTCGAGCATCGCCTGGATGAGCGTGTCGCGGAGCGTTGCCGGGTTGAGGTAGCGGAAGACCTCGTCGAGCGGGAACGAGTGCTGGGGCCCCAGGGAGAGCAGCAGCCCCTCGTCGGTGGCCGCCGCCTGCAGCTCGAAGTTGAAGTTCTGGCAGAACTTCTTCCGCAGGGCGAGTCCCCAGGCGCGGTTCACTCGCGATCCGAACGGAGCGTGGAGGACGAGCTGCATGCCGCCACCCTCGTCGAAGAAGCGCTCCAGGACGAGCGTCTGCTGGGTCGGAATTGCGCCTAACAGGCGCCGCGTTTCCGCCAGGTAGGGGACGATCTGCGCCGCCGCGAGCCCCGGCAACCCCAGATCCTCCGTGAGGTATCGTGCCGCCTCCTCGGTGGACCCCTCCAGCCGAGCCCCGACTTCTCCTCGCAGCGTTGCGACCGCTTGCGACAGCTCGTCACTCCGTGCCGGTGCCTCCCCCAACCAGAACGGGATGCTGGGCGGCTCGCCGTGGGCGTCCGCCACGCGCATCACGCCGGTCTCGATCTTCGTCACCCGCCAGGATGTATTGCCCAACTGGAAGATGTCGCCCGCCATGCTCTCGACGGCGAAATCTTCGTTGACCGTGCCGATGAAGGTCCCATCGGGGTCGAGTACGACACGGTAATCGGCGACGTCGGGGATTGCGCCACCGGAGGTGATCGCCAACATCCGGGCCGATTTGCGCCCGCGGATCCGACCGTTCACCGCGTCGTAGTGAACGAGAGCTCCTCGGCGTCCGCGGTGCGTAGAAATACCACGGGCCAGCATACCGACAACCTCATCGAACGCCTCCCGGGGCATGTCGCGATATGGGTGCGCGCGTCGCACGAGGTCGAACAGCGCGTCCTCCCGCCACTCCTCCGCGGCCGCCTCCGCGACGATCTGCTGGGCGAGCACGTCGGTGGGTTGTGGCGGGATGATGATGCGATCCAGCTCACCTTCGCGTACCGCGCCGAGGAGGGCTACGGACTCGATGAGGTCGTCGCGAGAGACGGGGAAGAGCCGTCCCTTGGGCGTTCCGCGGACGGTGTGGCCGGAGCGCCCAACTCGCTGGAGGAGGGTCGAGATCCGATGCGGAGAGCCGACCTGGCAAACCAGGTCGACGTGCCCGATGTCGATCCCGAGCTCGAGCGACGCGGTGGCCACGAGCAGGCGAAGCTGTCCCGTCTTCAGGCGTTCCTCCGCGTCGAGCCGGACTTCCTTGGCCAGGCTCCCGTGATGGGCCATCACCTGGTCCTCGCCGAGGCGCAGCGAGAGCTCCCGGGCTGCTCTCTCCGCCAAGCGCCGGGTATTCACGAACACGATCGTCGTGCGGTGCTCGCGTGCCAGGGCCGCGAGCCGGTCGTAGACTTCGCCCCAGACCTCGTTCGACATCACCGCCTCGAGCGGCGACGGAGGCATCTCCAGCGCGAGGTCGATCTCCCGTACGTGGCCTTCGTCGACGATCTTCGCCGCCGGCGCGCCTGTGCCGGTCAGGAATTCGGCGACGCGCTCGATCGGTCGCTGGGTCGCCGACAGCCCGATCCGCTGGAGCCGTCGCCCGGCCACGTGGTCCAGCCGCTCGAGGGAGAGCGCCAAGTGGGCGCCACGCCTCGTCTCGATGACCGCGTGGATCTCGTCGACGATGACGGTCCGCGCGGTGCGCAACATCTCCCGGCTACGCTCCGCGGTCAGCAACAGGTAGAGTGATTCGGGGGTCGTGACCAGAATGTGCGGCGGCGTTCGCAGCATGGCGGCGCGTTCGCTCTGCGTCGTATCGCCCGATCGTGTGGCGGCCGTGATCCGGACCGGCGGCAGCCCCATTTCCTCGGTCAGGCGGCGAATCTCACGCCGCGGCTCGGCCAGGTTCCGATGGATGTCCGCCGACAGCGCCTTCAGCGGAGAGACGTAGATGACCCGCACCTCGTCCGGCAGCTCCCCGCGCTCCAGCCCCTCCTCGAGCAACTCGTCGATCGAGTGGAGGAACGCCGCCAGCGTCTTCCCGGATCCCGTCGGCGCGGCGATCAACGTGTCGCTTCCTGAACGGATCGACCGCCAGCCACGCGACTGCGCAGGCGTCGGATCGTTGCCGATCCGATCCCCCCACCATCGCTGGATCACCGGGTGGAACGAGGTGAGCTTCTTCATGGGTATCGACTTGGTACCCATCCCGCCTGGGAGGGTGCCTCGACCCGAAAGTCCATATCATCGGCCAAGAGGCTCGCTAGAAACTTCATGACGGAACGAGTTCGCCGGTCTCGACGTTGACCAGGGCGAAACCTAGGTATTTGGCTCGTTTTCGAAGGTGTTTGAGTGCCCGCTGACGCTGGGCGGCGTTGTAGGCGTCGGGTCCTGGATCTTGATAGACGATCTCGCCCTTGAGAGAGCGGTAGACGAGGATGGCGATCTTGCGGGCGGTCGCGGTGATCGCCTTGGCGTTGCCGATGCGCGCGGCCATTCGCCGATAGAACGCCCCCAAGGCCGTCTGGGTGCGGCCCACACTCATGGCGGCCATCCGGAAGATCTCGGCGGCGCGATTCTGCGAGGGCTGCGTGCGAGAGCTGATCCGCCGGCCTCCGGTGATCTTGTTCTGGGAGGCGAGCGTGAGCCAGGAGGTAAAGTGGTCCTCGTCCGGCCAACGCGTCATATCCGTGCCAATCTCGGAGATGAGGCGCAAGCTCTGGTAGGGACCGATGCCATGGATTTGCGACAGATCGATCCCGGCCAGGTGGTGGAGGTAGCCGCGCAGATCGAACGCCGGTTCGTTCCCCTTGTGCTGCCGCTTGGAGCGGCGTGGCGGCAGAGGTTCGCTTGGGGAGTCGACCTCGGCGGTCAGGGCCTGCAAGTGGGCCTCGATGGCCATGTCGCAATCCCGGAGCATGCCCTGATGCAGCTCGTAGAGCTGCAGATTCTGCTTCAGGGCAAAGACGTGTTCGGGACGATAATTCCCCGTCAGAGCCGCCACGAACTCGGCCTCGGAGGCTTTGCAGCGCCGGTCGCGATGGCGGGCAAGCTGCTCCGCATGCGTGCGTCCTTCGACGATGTCGTGCAGGATCGCCATGCCGGTGACGCCGGTAATGTCGCTGATCACCCGCGCGAGCTGCACGTTCATCTGATCCAGTGCCTTCTGCATCCGCCGGATCGCGTCGCTCATGTTCTCGATCAGCGTGTCACGGTGACGCAGGTAGCCGCGCAACGCCACGATCTGATCGGCGGGGCGAAAACTCCCGCGCAACAGACCCACGCTGTGGAGCTCCCGCAGCCACTCACAGTCCTGAACGTCGCTCTTGCGCCCGGGCACGTTCTTGACGTGCTGGGCATTGACCAGCCGCACCTCGATGCCCCGGGCCTCGAGAATCTCGTACACCGGAATCCAGTAGACCCCGGTGGCCTCCATCGCGACACTGCGCACCCCACACTCCGTCAACCAATCCGCCAGCCGGTGCAGGTCCGCGGTGAAGGTCCGAAACGACCGAACCGGCTCGCTGTCGCGGTCCGTCGGGACGGCCACGTAGTGTGCCTCCGCGCCACAATCGATCCCGGCGACGTCGACGTTGATGCGCTCCAGAAGCGAAGGGCTCTTCGGACGGGGGCGGCCGTTCCGCCGGCGGTTGCGCTTCATTCTCTCCCTCCGCATTCTCAGGGTACTTGGATGCGGTGCATCCGGGAGCAGGGAGGCGGCAAGATAAAAGGCATTCTCGCTAACGGGATCACGTCCGGCGCGATGAGGCGCTGGCGTGTCACCACTGAGGGGCCGCAATCTCCCCAGGCCAGGCTCCCAAACGGGATCAAGCTCACCATTGCACTTTCGGCCTTGGCTCCCGGATGCCCGCTTCACTATATCCCTCCGCGCAACTCACCTCCACCGCGCACGAGTTTCTCCCCTGATGGGGGCCGGCGCAGCCGGCTGAGGGGCTCCCGAGAAACTTCCTGACCTGGGCTGTCGTGCTGAGGCCCACCGACAAGGCCTCACGCGAAGGCGCGAACACGCGAAGCCGCCCCGCCCCTCCTCAAGGAGAGGGAAACGCAAATCCGCTCCTGCGTACCATCGTTCCGTCCTTTCGCGTTCTTCGCGGCTTCGCGTGAACCCATGGGGTGGGGGGCGCGCTCCGCGTGAGACGGTGGACGGCGGCTTTTGAAGACTCGTGCCCTACGCGCCTCTGAGACCTACCTTTCTATTCAGTTCCAGCCGTCCAACCCTCGATCACTCCAACCGCCCGCCCCAGATGAACCCGAACGGATCGCATTTCACATTCGCTGAGCTGGCGATCGTCGTCGTGCCGATCGTACTGGGCGCCTGTGGTGCAGGCGCGGAGGCCGTCGAGGATTCGGCTGCCCATGCTGTCGAGAGCCCGTATCCCGCGATGATCACGGCCGCGGAGTTTCATCGCGCGATGGAAGAGCTGTCCAACTAGGGTCGCTGGGGTGAGGGGGACGAGTTAGGCGCAGCCAACTTCATCACGCCGGAGAAGCGGCGGGCGGCTGCGGAGCTCGTCACGGAGGGGATCAGCGTTTCGCTCGCACACGACATCCCGCAGGAGCGGGCGGAGGACGCGACGACGATCCTCGAACGTCAGGTGCTACGCGTCGACAGCGGCGGTGCGTCGGACCGCTACCAGTACTCGGGATCGTACCACGGGGTGATTCATAGCCACCTCGATGCGGTCGACTGTCACATCATGTACGAGGGGCAGGGGTACAATGGGGTCTCCGTCGAGGACATCGAGGCGGCAGACGGATGCCCTCAGGGCAGCATTCACGCGCTTCGCGACGGCATCTTCACGCGGGGCATCCTCTTCGACGCGACGCTCCTCCCGGATCTCGCGGCCCCGGAGGGTTGGCTGGAGCCGGGAACCCCGATTCGCGCTGCCGACCTGGAGGCGCTCGAAGAGATCCAGGGCGTTCGGGTCAGGCCCGGCGACGTCATTCTCCTCCACACGGGACGATGGAAGCGTCGCGCCGCGTTGGGCCCCTGGCCGACCTCGGACGGGGTGGCCGGCTACCATGCCGATGTGGCTTACTTCCTCAAGGACCGCGGCGTATCCTTCATCGGACACGACATGTGGAACGACGCCTATCCGCACGAGTTCTCTGACGAAGTCACGCTCCCACTGCACCAGCTCGCGCTCGTCTCTCTCGGCGTGGGCATCTTCGACAACCTCGACTTCGATGCACTGGCGGGGGTCGCGAGTCGGCTCGGCCGCTACGAGTTCCTCCTCACGGCCGCGCCCCTCCGGATCGAGCACGGTATGGGATCGCCGCTCAACCCGATTGCTACGTTTTGAGAGGGGCTATCGGTGGTCAAGCCGTCCGGCTCTATCCTTGTCCACTGACCCCGGAGGTGTAAAATGGAATGGATCGTTCCGTTGTCTTCATCGGCGGGAACGACGAGAGGTGCGTAGTTGATGACGGAGGGTGAAAGGACACATGCGCCACTTGAATCAAAACGAGCTCGAGGCCGGCCTGGACGAGGTGCGCCGTGCCCCGGCTGACCAGGGGACGCTACGAATGATCGTGCGGCGACCGGGCGTGGACCGGCGGGAAGTATTCGAGACGGGGGAACTGAGTCTCGCGGACGGGCTCGTCGGCGATAGTTGGCGGACACGGAGCGATCCGCGGTTGGAGAGTCCAGATCCAGACAGGCAGATCAACATCATCAATGCCCGCGCGATCGACCTGTTCGCCGGATCGCCTGACCGTTGGTCGCTGGCGGGAGACCAGCTCTACCTCGACTTCGACCTTTCCGACGAGAACCTCCCGCCTGGGACGCGTCTCGCGCTCGGCGAAGCGGAGATCGAGATCACGGACCAGCCGCACACGGGGTGCGCGAAATTCAGGGAGCGATTCGGTATCGATGTACTGCGCCTGGTCAACTCCCCGCACGGTCGCGCCCTCAACCTGAGGGGCGTGTGCGCGAGAGTGATCCGCCCCGGCACAGTTCGCCAGGGCGACCTCGTGAAGAAGGTAGGCTCGATCGCCACGGTGGCCGGCTAACGCTGACAAAGGAGGCGAACCCCGGATAGCGATCCCGATGGCGGGCTTTCGGCGACGACTTCACTCGAGGAGGTTTGCCAGCATCTCAGCCCATTTCTCATCTGTCTCTGCGAGGCCGCGCGACTGGTCATCCTTGTCACTCGACGACGCTGCATCCGATCTTACAGAGTGACGAAGGAGCCGCCCGGTTCGGCGTGACGCGGACCCACTCGAAACGATCCCTTCGAAGGAGGCTTCCCATGTTGGCACGTGCACTGGTTCCCGCGGTCGTCCTTACCTCCGCCGCCCTCCTCACCGGTTGTCAGGACGCGGAGACCGCAGCGGCGGACAGCGCGCCTGCTGCCCAACTGACGGGAGCGGGGACATCCCCCAACCCGATCACGGGGGAGGGAATCCCGAATCCGAACCCGAACAGGGTCGGTAGCTGGGCGACCCTACCTGAGGGACGGGAATGGGGCTCGACCGCCGGTATCGCGATCGATCCGACCGACGGCCATATCTGGGCGTACGAGCGGTGTGCCTCGGGCTCGGCTGGAGGTCCGGGCGTAAACTGTGACAGCAACCCGGTCGACCCGATCTTCAAGTTCGATCGCAACACCGGAGAGATCCTCGCCAACTTCGGCGCCGGCGTCTTCGTGACTCCGCACGGCATCCACGTCGACCAGGAAGGCAACGTCTGGGTGACCGATTTTGCGGGCAACGAGGAGGGCACGAAGGGTCACCAGGTCCACAAGTTCAGCCCGGAAGGCGAGCTTCTCCTGAGCCTCGGCGTCGCCGGCCAGCCGGGTAACGGTCCCGACAACTTCAACCAGCCCAACGACGTCATCGTCGCGCCGGACGGCAGCATCTTGGTCGCGGACGGTCACAGCGGGCAGGGAATGACCAACCAGGACGCCATCGACGAGGGACTGGAGGAAGGGCTGACGGCCCGCGTCGTCAAGTTCAGCCCGGAAGGCGAATTCCTTCTCGAGTGGGGCGAGATCGGGACCGAGCACGGTCAGTTCCGCACGCCGCACGCCCTCGCCTTCGACTCCCAGGACCGGCTCTGGGTCGCGGACCGCGGAAATCATCGCATCGAGATCTACGACCAGGAAGGCAACTACCTCGAGTCCCGCTACCAGTACGGCCGCATCAGCGACGTCTTCATCACCGAGGACGACCGTGTCTATGCGATCGACTCCGAGTCGAATCGCCTCCAGCACATCAACTGGAGCAACGGAGTTCGTATCGGGCAGGTCGATCGCGACTATATCGAGGGCTTCATCCCGCCGTGGGAGTCCGACAGCCGACCGGGCCACGGCGTCGCGGGCGAGGGCGTTGCCGTCGACGCGGACGGTAATGTCTACGTCGCCGAAGGGCCCGCCTCGCTGGCCGACGCGGGGTCGGCATTCACCAAGTACGAGGTCGCGCAGTAGGGAAAGTCGAGGGGATCCACGCCATCGCGGGGGATGACGACGATATAGCGGGAGGTTGAGTCAGAAGTCGTCATTCCCGCGCAGGCGGGAGCGGCGTTCGGTCGTCTCCTCAGATGCTCTTCCCGGCTGGAGAGTCGTTCGGCGCCTTCGGGCGGAAAAGGATGGAGGCGATCCTCTCGTCGGGGTTGCGACGGGTCAGATAGACGAGCAGGCTCTCGGCGACGCCTACGAAAGCCAGGCCGAGCACGATCCAGAAGTAAACGGGGCGGTAGCCGTCAAAGAGGAAGAGGGCGGAGACGAAAATGTACGCGAGTACCATTGCGACCTTCGCCGATATGAGGTGAAGATCCCCCAATCGTCGGAAGCGCAGCCATCCGACGAGGAGGGTCACGGCGGCGAGCAGAGCCCATGCGATGAGCCAGGGCGCGAATCGCTGGGTGAACTCCGGCTTGAGGACCAGCAACCAGATCACCACGGAGCCGGTAAGCAGGTGATCGGCGATCGAATCGAGCCTACTCCCGAACTCGCTCCTCATGTGTAGGGTCCGGGCGAGCACTCCATCGAGGACGTCCGTGCTCGCCGCCACCAGGATCCCGGCTCCCAGGAGCTGCTCCTCACCGGCGGCCGCAATTACCCACAGCACCGGAAGCATCGCCAGCCGTAAGGCCGTGAGGATATTCGGGGCAGACAGCCTTTTCTGTCTCGATGCTGCGCATCGCCGACGCCCGTAGCCGATAGCTTTTCTATGATCATCCATCTGATTGACGGCACATACGAACTCTTTCGCCATTTCTATGGGCTTCGCCGCTTTCGAAAGGACGTGGATCCCCCGCTCGGTGCGGTCGCCGGGGTCCTGGGCACTGTGCTCCGCATGATCGAGGACGGAGCGACGCATGTCGGCGTAGCGACGGATCACGTGATCGAGTCCTTCCGTAACGAGCTATGGCCCGGTTACAAGACAGGTGCAGGCATCGAGCCGAACCTGCGGGCGCAGTTTCATCCCCTGGAGGAGGCGCTTGTCGCGATGGGGGTGGTGGTCTGGCCGATGGTCGAGCTGGAGGCCGATGACGGTCTGGCTTCGGCGGCAAGTAGAGCGGCCGCTGCGACGGCGGTCGATAAGGTGAGCATCTGGACCCCGGATAAGGACCTTGCCCAGTGCGTCCGTGAGGACCGGGTCGTACAGGTCGATCGGCGGGGAAAGAAGATCTTCGACGCCCGGGGCGTGCGCGAGAAGTTCGGCGTCGACCCCTCGCTGATTCCGGACTACCTCGCCCTCGTCGGGGACTCGGCCGACGGTTTTCCCGGAATTCCCCGGATCGGCCCGAGCACCGCCGCCCGAATGCTGAACAAGTACGGGCGGATCGAGGATTTCCCTCCAGAAGTGCTCGGCACGAGCCAGTCCAAAGCTCTTCTATTCAAGGACCTCGCGACCCTTCGAACGGACGCCCCCGTCTTCCGAGATGTCGATGAATTGCGTTGGGGGGGGCACCGCGAGGGATTCGAGGAGTGGACCCTCCGCCTGGACAGCCCGAAGCTATTCGAGAGATCGCAGGTCGCCCAGGCTTCCATCGCCGCCTGAAGTCGCACTACAATGAGGTTCCAGCAGGATCTCACGCGGAGACGCGGAGGGATAAACTTGAGAGTTCTCCGTGTCTCCGGGTGAGACAAGTACCTGCGCAGGCCCGCAAAATCGGCATTCGGGGGATGCCGAACGTGCCGTGCAATCATCCGACAACAGGCACCCGGAAACCCACGACTCGAGTGCCAGAACAAGAGGGCACCCCAGAGTTGGAGTGCCCTCGCTGCGAGTTCGCCGCTCGGTGCGATATCTCGCGATCAGTTCGAGTCGTTGTTCGGTGAGCTCGGCCGACTTTCGCCAGGTTCAATGAGCACTGCCCGACGCGGGCGCTGACGGTTTGCCCGCCCGTCGAGCTGCTCGGTGACCTCCGCGAGATAGTCCTGGGGGATGGGATCCTGGCCGACCACGTGCTCGATCGGCTCGACCGCGGCGTAATCAAGCCATCCGTTGCCCATCTCCATCACCGTGGGCTCCCCGTATGGGACGTCCACGGTGGGATCCGGATTGCCCGGATTGTCGCTCGAGTTGTCCCATGTCGGCGTCCAGACCAGCTTCGATCCCGCAGGCGCGATCGGCGGATCCTTGAACACGTACATCCGCTGCCACTCGAAGTCGTACTCGGGCACCCAGAGAAGTAGTTCGGTCCGGCCGTCGGGGTAGACGAGCTCGTACTTCGCCTGCTTGCCGCGATAGTGCATGTGCGGCGTGACGGAGAGGATGTAGGTATCCTCCTCGAACGGGAACTCCAGGGAGAGCGAATACTCGGGGTGACCCGCCGGGATCACGAAATCGAAACCGACCGCCAGAACACTCCGCTTGACGATGTGGCGGATGGTCTCGCCGTCCTCGTAAAAGACCATGGCCGCGCGTGAGACATCGTCGAACGCCGTGCCCGCGCCGGTCGCCTTGTTGTAGTGCATGCCCAGGGCGATCTCGTCGACCGGGGGCAGCAGCATCGCAAACCCCTCGGGGTAGACGTACGGGTCCCACCCCGGGGCAATGCAGCCGAAGGGCTCGCCGCAGATATGGTGCACGTGCTCGCTCCCCGCCCGCATCTCGGAGGACTTGATCCACCTGGG
Organism: Gemmatimonas sp.; assembly: GCA_009380025.1. Lineage (GTDB taxonomy): Bacteria > Gemmatimonadota > Gemmatimonadetes > Longimicrobiales > Longimicrobiaceae > WHSP01. Next base: position 10,608 of record WHSP01000035.1, read on the forward strand.
CTCGGTGTACGACTCCGGGACGTCGAGATTGACGTCGATGTTTACGTCCGACGCCTCGTCCTCGACGTGGTATGGCTCGCCGAAGGCCAACACGAGGTCGGGCTCGCCGATCCACCATTCGCCGGTCTGCTCCACCTCTTCGGCCGATGCGAGGTTCGCCGGCGCGTCGGCAGGGTCGCCCTCGGGGGCGCCGGCTTCGGCCCAGGCCGCGATCGTCTGTTTGGCCTCTTCCGAAAGGTAGCGCTCGCCGACGAACGTCCCCTCGTGCGTGGGGTGGGCATCCCATGGCGGCATCGCGCCCTCCGCGACGCGCAGTGCCATCACCGCCGCCCACGGCTCCGCCTCTTCGTAGGTCAGCAGGGAGAAGGGAGCCACCATGCCGCCCATATTCTTGCCCTGAGGCTGGTGGCAGTCCGCGCAGTTCTCGGCGACGATCGGAAGGACGTCAGCGTACCAGGTGGGGGCGTTGGCATGAACGTCGGCGGCAGCGGGGGCCGCACTGGCCAACACCTCCCCAGCTCCGCTCGCCGTGGTCGAACCGGCGCATCCGATGAGACCCATCAGGCCGAGAACCGAAGCTCCGGTCAACCCCAGAGCCCGTTGCACTAGCGATTGCATACGCTCCTCCCGGTCACAGTGAGACGGTGGGCGAGAAGGCGTGGAAGAGTCACGGGGAGATGCCGCTCCTCACCAGCCGAATTGTGCCTGCGTCACGGCGCAACTCCAAGAAGATGGCGACGGCGTGCGAGCAGCACAACGGGTTTGCAACGCGAACTGATCAATGTCCGCGAAAATTCGGCACTTCTCGCCCGAGGTCCGCAGTACTGCCCATCGACCCCAGCATCATCCCCCCCGGAGCCAGGCCGTTGTCCTGCCCCAGACTCCCGTGTCATCCTCGCACCAAGTCACCGCAGGTGTAAGTGGGGACGCGATCCGGTCGCTCCGCCGACCTCCGCGCGGGGACAACTCACTACCCTTCACTGCAGGGGACATTTCTATCCGCTGAAACCCGGGGACATTTCTATCCGTGCTTGACACTACTTTGCGAAGACATTGACACCGAACCGGCTGGTGGGCCAATCTGCACGGCTAGCAACCGTCGCTCCGATAACGCGGTCTGGCAGCGTGGCGATCGAGCCAACCGGTCCCCGTCCAGGGAGTTGCTACCGGCAACCGGGCGACCGCGTAACAGTTATGTTTCAGCAGGAGCGACGAGGTTTCGGCGGGGTACTCGCCGGCTCAGGATTCGAGTGACCTCGGAACGAAGCAACATAACCCTTGTCGTTGATTCTACTGGAGCTTGGACCATCGATGAACAGAACGATCGGCCTTCTCGCCATGCTGCCATTCCTACTGGTGATCGGCTGTACCACGCCCCCTGGAGAGGCCACTCCCGAAGCTCCCGAGGCATCGGTCGAGGAAATCCGTAACGTGATCCTACTGATCGCCGATGGGGCGGGGATCGGTATCTGGTCGGCGGGCGCGTATGGTCAGGAGGAGCTGGCGGTCGAAGGAATGCCGGTCGTGGGGCTCATCGACACGCGGAGTGCCTCGCACAAGGTGACCGACAGCGCAGCGGGGGCAACGGCGTTCGCCACAGGGAAGCGAGGTGTCAACCGCACGATCAGCGTCGGGGGGGACTGCCCCATGCCGGCCTCGAGTGATCCGGAGACGGCCGCTGGCCGGAGGGTTGTGAGCCACTGGAGAGCTGGTTCAAGGTCGCGAAAGACAAAGGCAAGGCCACCGGGCTCCTGACGACGGCCGCGGTGGTCGACGCGACCCCGGCCGCCTTCGCCGCCAACTCACCGAGCCGTTACTGGTATGAGGGGGCAGCGGAGCAGTTCGCCGACTTCGGGCTCGACGTCCTGCTCGGCGGGGGACGCCAGTACTTCGACGGCGAGGCTCGGAAGGACGGGAGGGACCTGCTCGGTGAGCTGTGCGCGGACGCAGACTGCGTCGGCACGGCGGAAGAACTGGCCGCCTACAGCCCCGACGACCGTCCGCTCGTGGGCTTCTTCTCGGCGGACGACATGGACGAGCTCGAGCAGCGACCGGTCGGGGTGCCAGCAATGGTCGAGGCAGCTCTCGCCCGCCTGCAACGCGACCCCGATGGCTTCGTAGCTGTCTTCGAATCCGAGGCGACCGACAACGCCGGCCACGACAACGTGTCGCTCGAAAGAGCCACCGCCGACATCCTCGAGTTCGATCGTGCCGTCGGGGTGGCGCTCGACTTCGCACGCCGAACCCCTGGGACTCTGGTGATCGCCACGGCCGACCACGAGACGGGTGGGTTCTCGCTGGCCGAGATGGAACAGGACTTCGAGCTCGCGTACACGACCGGCGGCCACACGGCGGCACTGGTGCCTCTATTCGCCGAGGGGCCCCTGGCCGAGCAGTTCGCCGGGATCCGTGACAACGACGAGATCGGACGATTGCTGATGGAGATCGTGCAGGGGTGGTGATCGCTGCACGATAGATGGTGCTGAGGTAGAGGGAGTTACGGTAACCCCACCCGGTCATGGGCTTGTCGCTCAATAGAGCGCAAATCGTTCACGACCCGATTCTCCACGTCGAAGACCATCGTGGTCCGGTTCTGTAGATCGTAGGTGGGCCATTCGGAGGTGCCGGGATGGTTCGGGTCGCCGTCGCGGGCAAACGCGATCCAGGCCTCGCTCATCGCATCCTCCACCGTGTCCGCTCCCGCCATCGCATTCGGTCGGTCGCTCGCGTTGCTGAAAGCGAACCGCACTTCCGCCGCGTGCGACGCCAGATTCTGACGACTGGCCTCGAACTCGAACATGTATAGGTACACGGGCGCGGACGCCTGATGCACCTCGGCCACTTGAATGGAGCCGTACGTCATCCTGGCGCTGCCGATCGCGATGTACAGCTCCCAGGGCGTGGCTTCGGGCCGCGAGCGGCGATACTCGTCGATCACGAACTGACTCTCGTCACCGTACATCGCCCCGATCAGCCGTTCTAGCTCCGCCTCGCCCATCCCTCGGTCGATGTCCTCGTTGCGGCTGAAGTAGATCTGCTCGTCCCGATTGGAGCCGATCAGGAGGGGGACACCGACGGCGGACGGGGCTGACTGGTCCACAAACATGTCGCCGGGTAGATACGTGCCGTCGACCGAGGGACGCATCGCTCCGAGCAGGCCGGCTTCGCTCACCGCCGTGAGCAGATCCATGAACGGCACCGCCTGAAGCTGCTCGGGAGTGGAGACGTCCAGCAGATCCATCACCCTGCGTGCGTTGGCCGTCCCTTCGGCCGCGGGCGTTCCCGTTCTGGACGGACCGCTCTGGATGATGCCCTTGTGGAAGAGGCCCTTCGCCGAAGGCATACCCATCAAGGTCGCCACCTTGGACCCCCCGCCGGACTCGCCGAAGATCGTGACGTTGTCAGGATCGCCACCGAAGGCGCGGATGTTGTCGCGTATCCATTCCAACGCGAGCTGCGCATCCAGCAACCCCACGATGCCCGAGGCTGCGAACTCCTCGCCGCCGATCTCCGCCAGATGGAGGTAGCCAAACACGTTCAAACGGTGGTTGATCGTCACGATCACGACGTCACCGCGAGCGGCCAGGTTAGTGCCGTCGTACCATCCTTCCGAGCCCGCTCCAGCGTTGTAACCGCGTCCGTGCAGCCAGACCATTACGGGTCGCTCACCGGACAGTCCCGGCGTCCAGACATTCAACACCAGGCAATCCTCGCTCATCGGCATCGGCTCCTCCTGCTGGAGGCTGCCCCGACCTCCTCCCCCGGTCTGTGGACACACATCGCCGAACCGCGTGGCATCCCGGATCCCGTCCCACGGTGCAACGGGCAGGGCCGATTCAAAACGCCGCTCTCCTCCGGTGGGCCGCCCGTAGTGCACGCCCCTGAACACATCGACGCCTCGGGCCTCGTCCCGGACTCCGCGGAGCTGCCCCGCCATGGTCGTAACCACCTCGGTCTGCTGCGAATGAGCCGGGGTGGTCGGCGCCGCCAGGAAAAGCGCGCAGAGCCCGAGGGCAGCGATCGACGGAGAGGGCATTCTGGGAAGTGCGGTGCGGCGCATGGCGGTCCTCCTCGTTCGGGTGGGCCGCTGCCAGAAGCACGGAGGCGGAGAGGCGGCGGGACTACACCAACTCGCAAGGTAGGATGCGGTTTCCCCCTCGGTCAATGCAGTTCTGACAGGCCGCTGTCGTTGGGACGCGGGGAGCTATGGAATCTGGAAAACCCGAACCTCCCCCGGCTCCATCAGCTCGATCACAGTGTTCACCATGTCAGCGGGCGGATCGCTGGCTTCGATCGCCCGGAGGGCTCGCTCGAAGGCGACGATTTGCTCCGCTCGCGGCAGGTCGGGAATCACGATCGCCCCAGGGTGGATCTCCTCCCGGCGGAGCATTGGCCCAAAGTCACGCCAGTTGTTGGTGACCAGCGTGAGGCTTTCCTCGCGCATGTAGGCGAGGATCTCGGGGTCTTCCTTCCCCGTCCACCCCCGGTGCACCACATGATATGCGACGTACCCGAACCGGTTCGCCACTTCCACGAGCTTCGGTGTGAGGCATTCGTCGATCAAGAACTGGATCACGCGAGCCCCCGCCGCCCCGATTAGCCATGAAGCTCATCGGGGCCAAAGACGTGTGTCGGACTCCGACTTCGCCAGGGAGCCCGCTTCGGTCGTCCACGGCGGGGATAGAACGCGGCGTAACGCTCCGCAACCGTCAACGATTCCGTTGTGAGCGCCGGATAGTCCTCCAGGATTTCGGTCCGAGGGACACCTTGCTTGAGGAAGTCAGCAATCATGTGGACCGGGATGCGGGTTCCCCGAAAGACAGGCTCGCCCCCTCGAATATTCGGGTTCGTTTCCATTTGTCGCTTGATCCAGTCGATCTCTTTTAGCCGAGCTCGGACCTCCGCCAGTGGTTCTCGGATGTCGAGCTTGACTGCATTCTCCATTTCGAGCACGGAAGGCACGTCCTCGATGCTGAGGCGGGACAGTCGCCGATAGACCTCTCTCCTCGCCCGCGCTGATAGCGGCTCTTGAACCCGCAGGTAGACGAGCTCAGGACCGCCGAGTGCGCGTCCGCTCGCCTCACTTCCGGCGCCTACCCGACGGGCCCGAATCTCCCCTCGGTCGATTGCCTGATTGACCGCGTGCTTCGAGACGCCGGCTACGAACGCCGCCTCGTTCACCGACGCCACCACTTCCTTGCCTGGACGCCTTCTGCCCTTATAGTATCCTTTCTTCTCCATAACGCCTCCTCGGTTGAGGATCAATTTATATCCTCTCCATAGGATGGTCAACTCCGCCCCGCGGATTCGACGCGTTGTGGGCTGCCGATGCAATACGGGCGGCGTGGTGGGCATTGCCCGGTGATGGTGCAGGTCCCCCAGCTGCGGCGACTCCCGCATACAAACCCTCGCTCAAAGACTTGAAGAACGCGAGGGAAGCAAGCGGGTCCCAGGGAACGTTGATTGTGGCTCCGGTCGCGCTAACTATTGAATCTGTTTAGATCGTTTCGACCGTCCTCCTCGACATACCGCGCGCTTTTCCGCCATGATCGACTTCCCGGGCTGCACGAACCTTCGCGACGTCGGTGGCCTTGCGACTGTGGACGGGTCGAGGGTCGCACGGGGGCGGCTCTTCCGTGGCGCTTGTCCCCCAGTCGATGCCGATCTCGTCGGTGCTCTCGGGATCCTTCGTGTCATCGATCTCCGTGCCGCATCCGAATTCGGAACCGAGTTCCGCGGCGCGATGCCTTCCTGGACCCGCTTCCATATTCCGATCCTCGAGGACCTCTCGAAATGGCCGGACCCGGTCGAACGTTCGCCGCGCTCCATCGGCGCTCGCTACCTGGACATGCTCGAGGAAGGTCAGCCGGCGCTACTTCGAATCCTCCGCTTATGGGCAGATCGGATCAACAGCCGACGATGATTCATTGTATGGCTGGACGTGATCGAACGGGAGTCGTCGTCGCATGTGTCCTCGACCTCCTCGGCGTTCCGGATGACGCGATTGCAGGCGACTATTCTTTGAGCAGCGTCATGGACGATGACGAGGGCCGGAACGCGAATCCGGAGAACCTTCGTTGGTGCTTGCGCCTGATTCGCCAGAAATACGGCTCGACAGGTGAGATGGTCCGGAGGATGGGAGCGGCGGAGAACACGCTCAGCACTCTTTCCGAGGCTCTCCTGGAGCCAACCGCTTCATGTGATGTAGTGGCTGGTTGCCTGAAGGCGTGGGTAGGCTTCCCAACAACGCGGAGGGTTGCATGTCCCAGTGCTCGAATGGTCCGCGTCTTTCGGCTCAACCGTCAGACCGAGAGCGGGGACTCTCCAGACTTCGGCACGATCATCCAGTCGATCGAGGCATCCCCCTGCGGGGAAGGTCGACGCGGGCGGGTACGTTCTCGATGACGATCAGCCGTCCGTTCGTCTAGCCGCAGCGCAGTTTCAGTTTAGCGGTCCGTTGATCAACATAGCCGGACAGCAACGGTAATTCGATATATACGTAGACGCGGCTGACCGAGCCGGGGCAAGAGGAGCGCAATGGGAGCTCTCGTTCTGGGGTCGATGGCGGCCGGAGTCGCGGCCACTCTCGCATGGCGCTATGTGGCGACTACGCGAGGTCCATTCGAGCCCACCCACTTCGTGTGGAGTCGTGGACTCGCGCTGTTGTGCGATGTGAACGGTGGGGTCGATTTCGTGAAGAGGCAGAAGGGAGCGCGTCCGCCGCTGCGCTTCGACCCGCGGGCTTATGCCGGCATTCGCGATGGCGATCTGGTGTGGGTGCGCCACATCGCGCTTCCTCAGTTCGTGGCCGAGGTGTTGCCGCACGTGCGCGCGCGCTTTGGCTTGGTGACCGGAGACGAGGATTGGAGCATCCCTTCCGGCTTTGCGGATGCGGAGCGTCTGCTCGAGAGCGAGCAGGTGGCGCATTGGTTCACTCAGAACTACGACGGTACGGACACCAGCGGAAAGGTGTCGGGCATCCCCATCGGGCTCGACTTCCACACCATCTCCAACCGTCGTAAGTGGGGGCACTGGCCGGCCACCCCGGCGAAGCAGGAAACGGAGCTGAAGGCGCTGCGGGCGCGCATGCCCCGGACGCGTGACCGTAATCAACTGGTGCACGCCGACTTTCACTTCAACAAGCACAGCGGGCAGCAGGGGGGCGGCGCCCGCGACGAGGTGCAGGAAGCGCTCGAGGACAACCCGGCCGTGGTGTTCGAGCAGCGCAGGCTGAAGCGCATCGAGCTGTGGGAGCGCAAGACGCAGTACGCCTTCGTAGCAAGCCCACGCGGCCACGGGCTAGACTGCCACCGCACCTGGGAGTCGCTGGTTCTCGGCAACATCCCCATCGTGAAGCGCTCGCCGCTCGATCCGCTCTACGAGGGCTTGCCCGTGGTCATCGTCGACGACTGGCATGCGATCGAAGAGGGCAACCTTCGCCGTTGGCTCGACACTCATGGCGACACCTTCGACGATCACAACGTGCAGGAGCGGCTCACCAACCGCTACTGGATCAATCACATGCGGACACGGCTCCAGGCCGCGCTGAGCTAACGGCCTTCACAGAGACACAGAGGACTGCATCTTTGGCGGTTCCTCCGTTCCCCTGGTGCGCGCAGGCAGGTCATCGAACGACTAGGTCCGGTCCGACGGCACGGCGGGCACGGCACCAGCCGGGCCGGCGTCGTCTGCGCTCGAGCTGGCGAGGCGATGCCATCGCCGGCCGTGTTCTGCTCTGAGTTAACGGGAGAACCGCTCGACCCGGTGCACGCCACGATCGTTGGAGTCACAATCAGCGCCACCGCGTCTCGAATTCCGGTGATCATGGATGTCCCTCCTCACTCGAGCGAACGATGTGATCGCCTCCGGACCCTTCTCGATCACCGGGAGCCAGGTTGCGAGTTAGTCTCGTCGAGCGCCGCGCGGAGGCCGCGCGCGAGCTCTACTGCGTCGCCCTCGGCCCAGAAGTGCAGGAAGAGCAGTCGCGGCTCCTCGTCGGTCAGGTGGTTGTGAATCGAGGCCACTTCGATTTCGTTCTGCCTCAGGGCAGCGACGACCCGATCGACTTCGTCAGCTATCATGGCGAAATCACCGTTTACCGCCGCGGTCCCTTCGCCCGTCGGCTGGAAGTTGAGGGCCGTGGAGATTCCCATCGAAGGCGGCACCTCGATTCCCATCGAGCGAATGGTCTCGGTCCGGGGGACGCCGATGCTGTAGACACCCGAGTTGTCGCGCCCGTCGTGCCCGAGGATCTCGCTGATCTGGGCCGTGTCGATCGTGAGCTCCGGGGCGGTCTCCCCCTCAGCCGCGCCCTCGGCCGGCGTACCGGTCAGCTCGAGCGCGGCGCGGAACGTCTCCGCGAGTTCCACGGCGTTGCCTCGTGCGCGAACGTGCGTCCACCAGACTTCGGGCGAATGCTCGAGGAGGTGCTTGTGGATGGCGGCCTGACCAACGCCGCCCTCCTGTAGCCGCGCGAGGACCGGGTTGAGCTCGTCGTCTGTGAGGACGACGTCTCCCATCGCTACGACCTCATTCGCGCCGGCCGGCACCATTCCCACCCAGGAGCCAAGCGCGAGGGACGTCCGGATCTGCACCCCCTCTGACGTGACCGAGAGGTCCGTCCGAGGCATGCCGAACCGGTAGACGCCTCCGTCCTGGAGAGTCCCTGACCGGCCCATGGCGACGTCGACCGCAGCCCAATCGACCTCCTGGTCGACGGGTGTAACGGCGACTTCGGCAGTTGCTTCGGCTGATTCGGGGCGTTCACATGCTGCCGAGATGACCAAGGCAAATACTACCAACAACATTGCTGACCTAGACATGGCTTCCTCCCGAGTCCGCTTGATGAAGGTGTGGAAGCCAGTGCGCACGTCCGCAACGAAGCTTCCTTCTTACCGGAGTAGATACCTCGGCTGTGCTGCCGATCATCCCGCTCCCCCGAACGATCGGTACAGGCCCTCGAACAGCTTCCTTCCGTGCGCGACGCGCTCCTCGTCCGTGGCGATCGCCGCCTGGATCCCTTCGACCACCCGACTGATTCCCGCGGCCTCAATACGCCCGAACTTCTCGTCCTTCAGATCGACATCGTGAACGATCTCGGCGATCTCGCGGAGCGCGGGATCCTGAGGACGAGCGAGCTGGCTCAGGACCTGGAAGGTGCAGAGGTCGCCGTCGTGGGTGAATTCCGCATCGTACATATCGAATCGGATCTCCCCCGGAGCATGTCGATACTCGTCCGGATCGACGAATCGAAACGACGCGTCGGGATCGATGAAGCGCCCGATCAGCCAGGCACTCGCCATCCGATCCACGTGAACTCCTCGCCGCGTTACCCAGAGGCGTCCCCGAAGGGTGTGCAGGTCCAGAACGTCCGGGCTGTCTTCCCCTTTAGCGCGCTCCTTCAGCGCCGATTCCGCTGCCTCGAGTGATCGCTTCGCGATCCGCCCCCCCGGTGCATCGAAGAAATCCAGCCGGCGTACAGCTGCAAAGCGACGCTTCAAGTGACCCAGCTGAGCCGCAGCACCGGGACCGGGACCGCGATTGATCAACTCCTCAATGTCCAGGTGGAGCTTCTCGTAGTGTGCCTCTCGGTCTGCCCGGAAGAGGTCCCGTACATCGTCCTCGGAGTAACCACCCACGAAACGAGCCTCAACCAGAATCGCCTCTCCCCCTCCGGTCCGAATCTCCTTCGCCAGCCATTCGAATTTCGACCGGTTCGAGCCGCCCGCCGGGAGCACGTAGACCGTGCTCTTGACCTGCAACGCTCCGAGCTTGGTCAGCCTCCGCCTCACCTTCACCCGCAGGTAGGACGGGTTCGGAGGTATCTGATGGATCAGGAGGAGCCACATGTAAGTGCCATGATACAGGTGATTCGTTGTCGAGTCCAGCGTGACCGTTGAAATGCCCGCACCCCAGCGGAATGGACTCCCGGGAAATCAGCGGGAGGGCCCTGCCGAGATCGCGGTTGCCTTGCACAATCTGATACAAGTGAATCACGAACCAATCGTAGGGCGAATCTCTCGAGGGCACAAACTGCGGGATTGGCACGTAAACCGTCGAAGCTCGGACTCGCGCAGCCATGTGCGCGAGTGTATGGTTGACGGGGACGGATTTGGTTACATCGTGAAGGGGTGCTCTGCTATCCCGTGCTACGCTCGCGATGGTGCGGATCCGCCCCGAGCTGCCGAAAAGAGCGCCACCGTCGCCGAGTGAAGGTGGTGATGGCGTGGCTGACCCGTTCACCTCATTCCATGCCGAGCCATGACAATCACCCGTCGATTTCTCCTTGGCCTCGCCACTGCTCTCGTGATCGGGATTCCAGCGCCGCTCGTCGCTCAGGATGCGCAGCTCGTCGCCCAGACCCCATCGGACGAATGGCGCGTGAGTCAGCCCGCACGGGCCACGCAACGGATGGGCTCGACGGAGATGACGATTGTCTACAATCGGCCGACGGCAAGGGGGCGGGAACTATTCGGGGCGCTCGTCCCCTGGGATTCGATCTGGAACCCGGGGGCGGATGAGGCGACACGCATCGAGGTCGACGAAGACATCACGATCGAAGGCGAGACGCTCCCGAGCGGGCGGTATAGCATCTGGGCCATACCGCAGCAGGAGGGGGATTGGACGCTGATCTTCAGCAGTGCCTGGGACGTCCAGCACCGACCGTATCCCGAGGGCAACGAGGTGCTCCAGATGACTGTCCCCACAGAAACGGCCAACCACGTGGAATCATTGGCCTGGTACTTTCCGGCTGCTGATGCTGACTCCGCCGTCCTCGCGCTGCACTGGGGAGAGACCGTTGTGCCGATTTCTATCGGGAGGCCGTAAGGCAGAGCCGTTGAGGTCGGCCTTGCGGATATCCAGGAGCTCAGTGCGCAGCCTGGATTCCCTCATTTCGTCATTCCCCGCGAAAGCGGGAATCCAGGGCGGGGAAAAGGCGGATCGGCTGGCTACCGGTGAACCGGCCATGGGCGGCGGATCGGAGATCGACTAGGGTTCGTCCCCGCTCGGGCCGTAGATCTGCGGCACCGTCGATCCCATAGGACGCAGGTAGGTCGAGATTTGACCGCGGTGGTGGACGATGTCGAAGAGGAAGCTCCACGCCATCGGCGAAGCCGACCGGTCCGTTCCAAAAAAATCGAGGGTCCCGTTCCATCGCTCGTCCGACAGAGTCTCCCAACGGTCGATGATCGCGTCGCTCTGTTCCTCGTACGCGGCGAGAACCTCCTTCATGCTCCCCGGCATCTCCGGAGGATTCCATTCCACTTTCCCCGTCTCCAGCGCTTCGATGATCATCTTCTCCTCGCAGCGCACCTGCCACGCGATCTCCTGGGCGGTGCGTGACTTGGGATCCGGGCGGTAGTCGGACCCCTCTGGAATCCGCGCCAGCACCTTCCGGGTCGTCTCCGCCTCGTTCCTCCAGAACTTTGTAAACAGCGCTTTCTCGTCCAATGTTCTCTCCTTTCGTAATCGGGCGGTGTGGTCGCCTTAGTACCTCTGGTCACAGGTACGGCGACGTATTCCGAGTCCCGAAGAGTGGTCGGGGAATGGGGATGACCAGCATTACGCCGTCTTATTTCCGGCACGGAGTACTTAGCGAACCACAGTTACACCACCGAGACGCGGAATTCGCAGAGAGGACGACAGTGGGGCCAACTCCGTGTACTCTGCGTCGGCGGTAAAATATTTGGGCTGGAACCCAATCGCGACGTCCAGTTCACCTTTGCAACCGGTAGCCTTTCAGGGCCTGTAGGACTTCAGCCTCTCTATCACGCGGAAGTCCAGCCCCGAGCGTGCGATCTTTATCCAATTCCAGAGTCCAGACGCGAGTTTCCTTGATTGTCTGTTCCAGCGAACGGAAGGTCAATCCGGCGGTCAGCGCTCGCATCGAAAATCAACGCCGGTAAAATCTGGTTCGATAGAGGAGGCCGATTTCCGGTTCATCGTGCGGGCACGTAGGCGAGTAGGACGGCGCCGCGATCGAACGATCGGGTATCGATCAGCCTCAGGTCGAGCCCCTGAGCATCGTCGGGGAAAAGCGGCTTCCCGCGCTCCAGAACGACCGGACAGACGACCAGCTGATAATCGTCGATCAGTCCGGCCTCGATCAGGGATCGAGCCAACGAGAGGCTGCCCCAGATCACCATAGCCTTGCCCGACTCCTGCTTCAACCGGGCGACCTCTTTGGCAGCGTCGTTGCCGACGATCACCGCATCGTCGAACGCACCCCAGGGGGCCCGATCAAGGGTCCTGGAGAAGACGATCTTCGAGATCGCGTTCAGTTTGTCGGCGAAGGGCTTGTCCCCCCCCTCTTTGACCTCGGGCCAGTACTGCGAGAACATCTGGTACGTGGTGCGCCCCAGCAGGATGGTGTCGATCGAGTCCATAAAGGCCATCTGCCGATCACCGAAGCTCTGGTCACCCGTCGTCGACTCCGGAACGAAGTCAACGCTGTCGTTGGGTCCCGCGGCCAGTCCGTTCAGTGTGACGAACTCCTGGAGGATCACCTTCCTCATCGTCTCATCCCCTTTCGTGGCGCCCCTCGATCTCGTCGTCGAATAAGCCATCGAGATCAACCGCTCGAGCGTTCGTAGAATGTCAGGAGATTCCTCTCCAGATCGAGCACGGGGAACTCTCGTGTTCCCCAGGGCGTGGCCTCGATGACCGTATCGGCCGCGTAGAGTACTCCGGCGCCCTTCATCTCCGCGTACAGGTCATCGACCTCGATCACCTCGATCCGACAACTCGCCGTACCCGCCAAGAAGGTCTCGGCGCCGGTTACCACCGGACTAGAAGCTGGCGTGCGAGGTCGATGCCGCCAGCTCTCGTCGCCCGCCGCCCAGAGATGAATCACCACGCCATCCCGTGATACGATCCCGAAGCCTTCGTCCATGTGACCCACGGCAAACCCCAGCCGGTCGCGATAGAATTCGGCTGCCCTGGCGATGTCCCTGACGGGAAGTGCGGGGATCACGTTCAGTAGGTTCATAGCACCCTGCCGGTTGGCCGCGGCTATCGTCGGAGGAACCGTCTGGCCGCCGCCTCCGGTCCTCCTGGATACGTCGAAGGAAGAGCTCGTAGATCGACACCGCCCGTTCAAACGGGAACCGATTCGCTTCCCGGGCGCTTCGCAAGTCAGGACGAACGCGCTTGTGTGTGCGGGGCGTGCCTGCGGAATTCAGGTCATGCTGCCGGACACGAGGCGAACCCTCCTCATCCAACAAAAGGGGGATCGGTGAACATCGCAACTGGCAGGGCCGTGTTGGCAGGCGTGATCGGTACGGCGGTCATGACGATCATCGGTGTTGGGGTCGCGCCGTTGATGGGCATGCCTCCCATGAATCCCGCGGAAATGCTGGCCGGTGCCATGGGTGGATCCTTGCCCCTCGGCTGGATCGGGCACTTCGCGATCGGGACGATCCTGGCCCTGATCTATGCCGTGGTCGCACCCTATCTGCCAGGTCCACCCGCCGCGCGCGGTGCTCTGTACGGAGTCGCGCCATTCCTCGTCGCGCAGATCGTCGTGATGCCGATGATGGGGATGCCCTTCTTCTCCGGCTCCGCCGTGATGGCGATGGGCAGCCTGGTCGGCCACCTCGTTTATGGCGCGGTGGTGGGAGCCGTCTACGGCCCAGTCCCGGCCCGGGTTGCCAGCGCGAGCGCACACGCTCCATCCCCGGCTTCTCGCTGAGCCGGACGGCCGGTCGCCGCCACCCACGGTGACGCGGCCTGCCGTCTATCGGCTTCATCGCCCGATCCTCTCTCAGAGGGTCTCCCAGCCGGCCCTTTGGTATCCCGAAACGGCCCGGCTCACCCACGTCTGAGGCCCCGTCCGAACGAGTGTGGCACTCGCGTCCGGCGAATCTGCTGCAACCTGCAATTCGGTCCCGATCGACCTCTCGGGAACCGTTTGGCCAGACCAGACCTTCGCAAGGGGATGGTCCTTTTCACGGCCGCCGATCCTTCATGGCCATTCCAGAGCACAACTTCAACATCCAGACAGGAGGTCAGGATGCATGCGCGATTGATCCGTCGGAGGTTGGGAGTCGTCGCCGTGTTCGCCCTTCTCGCTGCTTGTGGCAGCGACCCGGTGGAGCCCGAAATCGAGTTGCCCGCCGCTGATGGAGCGGAGCTCTTGAGCTTCTTGAACGACGAGAGCTACGACAGCTCATGGCAGCTTTGGCCGGGGCGGGGCACCCTGTATCCGGGGACGGACCCGCACGTCATGCTGTTGACGACGTATGTCAACGACATCGCCAGCCAGGGCCTCGCCGGAAGCGGGAACATGCCGACGGGGTCGATCATCGTGAAGGAGAACTACCTGCCCGACAGTACGCTGGTCGCAGTCACGACTATGTACAAAGTCCCCGGACCCAATTCGGACGAAAATGATTGGTTCTGGCTGAAGAACGACGGAGAAGGGGTCATCGAGGTGGAAGGCGCCGTCGAGGATTGCGTGAAATGCCACGCAGGCGCTGCCGATTTCGACTACCTCTGGCTGCGACAGCAGGACGCTGAGGAGTGATCGTCCCCGCCGGGGGATGGCTCCGGCCGAATCCGGTGGCTCCCGATAAGCTCCGATACCCATCCACTCTCTCCCGAGCCAGCCCGGCGAAAAATCCATGCGACAAATGCGGGCAGACAAGTTGAGGCGACGCTCCGTTAGCGCGGCTGTAGTTCTTGGGCTCCTCGGTTCTACGGTAGCGCCGGCGGCTCGACCGGCCACGGGTCAGTCGGCGCTCGATCGCTCACCGAACATGCACGGAACGTGGAGTGGTTCCTGGGGGACGACGTATTTCCATTTCATGCACCGCTTTCAAGCGGGAGACTCCCCGGAACGCAACGTCCAGAATACGCCCACCATGCTGCTCGCGGCGGGCCTACCGTGGGATTTCCTGATTGGGGCACACTACGCCACCAGCTCCCCCTGGGTGCCGGGGTTTCCCAACGAGTGGGAGTTCTTCGCACGACATGCGGTAGGATCACAGTCTCGGGGGTGGCCGGTCGATCTCAGTGTCACGGCGGCATACAACCAGGCCGCCGACAGCTTTGACGGAGAATTGGCGCTCGCCCGCCGCTTCGGGCCGGTACGGTTGATGGGCGCAGCGCGCGGGTTCAGCAATGTCTATCGGCAATCGTCGGCGCAAGCAGCGATCGCGGGCGGCGCGACGTGGCGGATCTTCCCATCGATCGCGTTGGCGGGCGATGTGGCCACTCTCCTGGACCGGGATTCGACGGAGGAATTGGCGTGGAGCGCTGGAGTCCAGATTCTGATCCCCACCACTCCTCATACACTCTCCCTGCACGCCAGCAACGCACATACGACCACTCTCGAGGGGGCATCGATCGGAAGCGGTACCACCCTCTGGGGATTCGAGTTCACCATCCCCATCACCCTCTCGCGTTACTTCGGTCGGGGCTCCACGGAGTGAGGTGAAATGATCAGAACCATCCTTCGCGGCGCCAAGTTGACGGGCGCATGCATTGCCTGCCTGTTCCCGGCCGCGTGCTTTTCGACGGGCGATGGCACAGGGCCGGCTCTCGAGGACTGCGTGAGAGCCACCAGCGTGACGATGACAGACGCATTGAGGTTCGATGCCGAATGTGTGCGTGTGAGCAGCGGTGAAACCGTGCTCTGGACGAATCCATCGCCCCAGAGGCATACGGTCACGGCAGATCCGACCAAAGCGGCCAACCCGGCCAACGTCAGTCTCCCGGACGGAACCGATCCGTTCGATTCAGGTTGGATTCCACCGGGTGGGAACTTCGAGTACACGTTCTCGGTTCCAGGTCGATACGACTACGTCTGCCTGCCGCATGAAAATGACGCAATGGTGGGCACGGTGATCGTGGAAGAATGACCGGTCCACAATGCCAGAACTCGAACGGCCTCCTCCCGAGAAACTCACCCGGTTGCGAGCTGGGCTTCCAAGCCGTTGTATACGGCGCCCACAGACAAATTCTCACGCGAAGAGCGCGAAGGAGCGAAGCCGCGAAAACCAAACGCACCAGGGGGGCGCTGATGTGAGTGAAGATCGAGCTAACGTTCCTCCTTTATGAGGGATGGGTGGGAGGGGCTTCGCGTGCTTCGCTCGCAGCCCATAACGCTGCGTGTGTTGCCGGTGAAAGTCCGGCCGTGGGAATTGGCTGTAAGCCCACGTAGTCATACTCGACACTTCTTGGGGGTGACCCCGGAGGTGGAAGCTCGGGAGTACAAGTCCTTGCCGGAGCAGGGCGAGCAAGTCAGCGGGCCGTAGCATAAAGCGAACTTTGCAGCCTCGAAACGCGACCACGTGAGAACCGGCGTGCGTGGAGATATGGATGCCGAGCCAGTGCGAAGACGGCGAAGGCTTGAACGAGCGGGGAAGCAACAGCCCAATGCAACCGCTTGGTCCATCGGGGTACGGAAGGCGGCACGTTGGCACACACGCGCAGAATAAAGTGGGGAGTCTCTCGTGACCGGCTGAAAAGCAAAGATCCGCCAGACGAAATCATAAGTCGGGGGGAGGTCGCGAGAGGTTCGGATGAGGCCATAGTAGCGTTTGAGGCGGCGGGACAACACAACCCGCCGGCCGAGCGAAGGGCCTCTGGACTGGAGCGCCACGAGATCCGATCCGACGTACATACCCGTAAGGGTCATAGGGGAAGTGATCGTGGCTTGGGGCACGTATAAGTCCTGCAGGTCTGGGGGCGAAGGTCGTGCTTGACGTCCAGTTTGAAGCCGTACTGGGGAAAACCCGACGTACGGAATTTTAGAGGGGGAGAGGGAAACATAGATGTCGCAAGCGCGTCTACCCGGACGCTTCATGGACATTGGGTTATCCAGCTTGGCAGGCATGCTATGCGCCCTCTCTCTACTCGGCGGCTTCGCGTGAGCCTCCCGCTGGATCCCCGAGTTTCTCAGCTGATGGGAGCCGGCCTGCCGGCTGACGATGCTCCCGACAAGCTTCCTGGATTACACGGGTCAAACTCTCTAAGCCGGACTCACCTCGGCCTCCAACAGTGGCGCCGGCGGTATGTTTTGGTTGACGCGAAACAAGTTGTTCGGGTCGTACTGCGCCTTGATTGTTGCCAGGCGGGCGTAGTTGGCACCATAGGTTGCCTGGAGCCGCCCTTCGGCTTCGTCCTCCATCATGAAGTTGACGTAGGCACCCTCGAGATTGTACGGATGCACGGCAGCCCAATATGCCTGGCCCCAGGCCCTGAGTGCGTCCGCCTGCTGCGGCTCGGAGTCGATACCGGCGATTACCATCGACCAAGTGGCCTCGCGCGCGCTCCACGGCGTTGCGTCTTTCGCCACCCTTTGCGGGGCTCCATCGATCGGGTACAGGTGCATGAGGGACAATTCGGTCGGCGCCGTGGCGGCTTGTGCGATGTGGGTGTCGATCGCCTCGTCCGGCAGTGACCTCACGAAATCCCCCTTCCAATACCACTGCAGGCCCTTTGGAAGGAGCGCATCGAAGAGCCCCTGCATCGCCGGGAACGGCATCTCGCCCATCCAGTTGAAGATGGGTGGCGGCACGGCGTCGAGTAATGGTGCGATAGCGCGCTGGCCGTCTGCGGCGGAGCCGTTGTAGGCACCGATGATGGCGCAGGCGCGCTTGCCCCAATGCTCGCTCGGAAACGGCTCCACCGAAGGGACCGTCTTGAGGCCCACGAAGATACCGAGCTCCGCGGGCGCGCCCGGCAAGAAGTCGCGATATGCGCGCATGACGTCCCGCGCGTCGCTAGCTTCCCAAAAGACAGGCCCGGCGTACACCATGCTCACAGGGTGCGCCTGGAAGAGGAAGCTAGTTACGACGCCGAAGTTGCCGCCGCCGCCACGCAATGCCCAAAAGAGATCGGGATGCTGGTCCTTATTGGCGGTGACGAAGCTGCCGTCCGCAAGGACTACATCCGCTTCGAGCAGATTGTCGACGGTGAGCCCGAACTTGCGCGTGAGGTAGCCGGTGCCGCCGCCCAGGGTCAGGCCCGCGACGCCGGTGGTCGAGACGATGCCGAAAGGGACGGCCAGCCCGAATGGGTGTGTGGCGTGATCGACGTCGCCCGACGTGCAGCCGGCGTCAACCCGGACGGCCCGGCTCACCGGGTCCACACGCACGCTCTTCATCATGGATAGATCGATCACCACACCGTCATCACAGCTCCCGAACCCCGGGCCGCTGTGGCCGCCCCCGTGAATCGCCAGGAGCAGTCCCTGCTCGCGGGCGAAGTTCACGGCCGTTATGACATCGGCGACGTCCGCGCAGCGTGCGATAAAACGGGGCCGCTTGTCGATCATTGCGTTGTACAGCGCGCGCGCCTCGTCGTAGTCGGCGTCAGTCGCGCGAACTAAACGCCCCCGAAGATTTTGCTCGAAGGCGTCCCCGATCTGGTCAGTCATGTTGCCCTCCGTGGGATGGGATATAAGTGGTGGGTTGAGAAACGCGGGGCTCGGTCGGAATAGGATGTCGCCTCTTTGCACCTGACGCCCTGGGGAAGACGGCTGCCGGCTGAGGCACCGGCTCCGATGCGTTTCACCAAGTATGCGTTCTCCACGAGTTCGTGCAAGGTCGCCGATTCGCAACCCAGCGCGGTATCATGGGGTGCTATGAACTCGCGAGGGCCGCTTTGCACGTTTGCCGCTCCGTCGCGGACTTCTGCGCCGACGGGGCGAGACGCCCGCGATCCCAGGGGTTGCTAGGTCCGATTTGTCGCCCGTTGGGGTGCCGGCTCGTCGGTTGACGATGCAACCGAGAAGCTGAATCCACCGTCGACGTGTTCACGGCGAGCAGGAGATGTTCGTTGCGTCGTGTACGAGCTTGCGATACACATCTTGAGGGTTCTTCGTGACGTTGAGATGCTCGGTGACCTCCGGCAGAGCTGCCTGCGACCCTGCGTGGGACGTCGATACTTCTCGATTCGACCCCCGCGTCGTGCATCGCGGCATTGCCGCGGGAACCGGACGGGGTTTTCGCGATTAGCATTGCGATCCACCGTGGCGCGTCGCCGGAACTTCCATCATCGTTCAGTGCTGGACGGCGGGTACCGCGCGGACGCTCCTGCCAGCCACCACCCGTACTGGAGGGAAGATCATGATTCGAATCGGCATTCTCACGAAGTCCATCGCGACGACAGCGCTCGCTCTCGTGCTCACCAGTGGAGCCCTTTCCGCGCAAGAGAAGGAACCATTCACCCCGGATCGCTTCGCTGAGCTGCAGGAGCAGGGTGCTCTGATCCTGGTGGACATCTTCGCGGATTGGTGTCCCACCTGTGCGCAGCAACAGGAGATCCTCGCGCAGTATCAGGAGGAGCACGCGGACGTGCCGCTGGTCATCCTGGAGGTCAACTTCGATGATCAGAAGGAATACGTGACACAGTTCGAAGCTCCGCGGCAGTCCACGCTCGTGCTCTTTCACGGGGAGGAACGGCTCTGGTTCAGTGTGGCGGAAACGCGACCGGACGTCGTGTTTGCCGAGCTGAACAAGGGCGCGGCCGCAGTCGCTGATTCGGGGAGCTGACGATCGAGATCGCAGCGATTCCGCTGGCACTGGTGGCAGGCGTATTCGGCGTGCTTTCGCCGTGCGTCTGGCCACTGGTGCCGGTGGTCACGTCATCCGCGGCAACCAGTGGGCGGGCGGGTCCGGTGTATCTGTCCCTGGGCATGGCCGTATCCTTCGCCCTCGCCGGAACCCTGCTCAGCTTCCTCCTGGTGAGTGCAGGTCTGGATCCGGAACTGTTCCGCTGGATCGCGGCAGGCCTTCTCATCACGGTGGCCATCGTCCTCCTCGTTCCCCGCGTCAACGACTGGGTATCGTTGCGGCTGTCGTTCCTCTCCAGCCGGTTCGGTCGCGGTAAGGAAGGGGGCAGTGTTTCGGCGCCCGGTCAGTTCGGCGTCGGCGCTTTGCTCGGAATCGTCTGGCTCCCGTGTGTCGGTCCGACTCTGGGCGCGGCGATCGCCCTGGCTTCCATGGGCCAGAGCCTGCCTATGGCCTTCGTTGTGATGCTTGCCTACGGCGTCGGTACGGCGGGTATCCTGCTCGTGGCCGGTCTCGCGTCCAGTAGTCTTCTTGCGCGGTGGCGCCCGAAGGCGGTATTGGCGGGCGGCCTCGGCAAGAAGATCCTGGGATGGTCGCTCCTGATCCTGGGGCTGATGGTCCTGACGGGATTCGATAAGGTCCTCGAGAGGTTCGCGGTCGAGCTGGTTCCGTCCTGGATCTACACGTTGTGAGGCTGCGGCCCGGCTCCAGCCGGGCGACGCCGAGCCGTAACGGCGTGAGTCGCGCCGCGATGACAGGGCGAGCGCGCCCGACAACCTACTCCCGAGACACTCCCTGGGACCGCGGGCCCCTGGCCCGGATGTAGTTCCGCAACTGACATCGACGGGTGCGGGCGAGGACGCCCGCGCTCCCAGGGGTCGCCGCGCCCAGTTTCTCCTGATGGGCTGGCCACCGACTGAGGATGCCCCCTGAGAAATTTCCTGGGAGGCGGGCCTCTGGCCGTTACGGCAGGCCACCGCCGACTGCCGGCGGGCGAGGACGTCCGCGCTCCCAGGGTGTCCTCGAGTTTGTCGGCAGATGGGCGCCCGGCTGCGCTGCTCCTCGGGAAGTCCACCACCCCCTCCCGGCCATGCCACCGGCCGGTCTTCCGGCGCCGGAATCCGTCTTCGATGATGAGGACCGCTCCATCGAGGTGCACCTCCCTCCCGTCGGTTAGCCCCAATACTCTTGCTTTAAGCACGAGCGAGCACCCGCACCTGGGCTGAGTAGCGAACCGTGCCTCGCTGGGGGTTTCTGGATTTGGTGGGGAAGCTGCTCATTTTCCGTTTGACCGCGCGGGGGTTGGAGCGGCCGCGGCTGGAGCGCACCCGCACCTCAAGGATTTCTTCCAGGATCGCCTGATGGAGCGTCGTCAAATCTTCCTGAGGGGGGAAAAGCGACATACCTGGGGAGCTTGCGCCGGATCACGCGGACCGCGTGGACGAAGGAGACGGTGTCGGGATCGATGTCGGCCCCGAGGGCCGCTTCGTGCATGAGGCCGCGCACCGCGGCGTGGGCGAGCAAGAGCCCGTAGAATTCTTGCGCCACCAGCTCGGGCGTCTTGCTGCGAAGGACGATCTTTTGGCCTCGCAGGTGGGTCTTGCCGGTAAGGCTCCCGGGGCGTTCGACGCCGTTCGGAGCTG